>CAYTNO010000080.1:2137-7726 GCA_964439125.1 uncultured Woeseiaceae bacterium
AGCAGAAGCGCAAGCATCGCTGGACGACCAACTCCAACTCGCCCAGGAATTAACCAACCCTCAATCAGCCATGGCTGCGCTGCTCAATTTATGGGGTCTCGAATATCGTAGCGGCGACCAGTCCGGCTGTGCCCAGGCAGAGGCCGCCGGTTACAGCTGCCTGAGTCAACGCGGCTCCTGGGGTAACCTGAAGCAATTCGATCGCCCCGCAGTGCTGACCTTGATCGACGCAAGAGGGCAGACACACAACGTCGTGCTAAGCAGGATCGAAGGACAAATGGTTGAGCTTTCGATTAGCGGTGTGATGGTGAGTCACCCTATCGTCGAAGTCTCTGACATGTGGTTCGGCCAGTACGTGCTTCTTTGGCGGCCGCCGAATGGTGTTTCAGTGTCAATGGCGCCTGGTTCGCGTGGCCCGAGTGTCCTCTGGCTGCGACAAAGCCTGGCGGAAATAGATGCGCGATATCGCACAGACTTGCTTAACTCGAATGAGTTTGACGAGGATCTGCAGCAAAATGTTCGAGCATTCCAGCGCGACCATCGCCTCGATGTCGATGGGGTAGCAGGCCAGCAGACCCAGATTATTATTAACATGCTCCTCGCGGCCGATGACACGCCTCGTCTGACGATTCCGCGATTGGCTCAGGACTAGACCATGTCATTCATTCTCGACGCGTTGAAGAAATCCGAAAGCGAGCGGCAACAGCAGTCGAACTCCGAGTTTGCCAGCGTGCCATCCAGCTCGGGTAACTCCAACTCTCTAAAATGGTTGTGGATTCTCGGTGCATTGCTGCTGGTCAACGTAGCGGTTCTACTTGGTCTGCTACTGCGTAATGATGCACCAGCGGAGGATGCCGCGATTACCGCTTCGTCGAGCAAAAACGAAGCAATGGTCGCCGAATCGAGCTTTGAGGAACAGGTCGCAGCCGCGAAACTGAATCAACCGCAGCCTGCTGCAGTCACGCAGGCCGAGCCATCCAAACCGGCGGCATCTGCTGCGCCGAAATCGACACCATCATCCTCGGGCGCACGAATACTCACAATTGATGAAGTTCGCCTCAACGGTACGCTTCAGCTTACCGACCTGCACCTCGATATTCATGTCTACAGCGACATCCCTGAGGAGCGGTTTGTTTTTATCAATATGGCGAAACTTCGCGAACAGTCGCAACTTGAGGAAGGCCCAACCGTCGCTGAAATAACCCGCGACGGGGTCATTCTCGAGTACCAGGGCACCACGTTCCTGATGCCTCGTGAATAAACGGTCACTTGGCTGACACCGTCACCAAGTACCTGGACGGCGGCGATCTTGCTGACGCGCTCACGTCGGGTATTCACAAAGTAATCGGTGCGCAGGAATTTCTTAATCGCATAAACGTCTTTCCGGTCGCAGATGGTGATACCGGGACGAACCTGAGCCTGTCACTTGGCGCCGCTCTGGCCATAACCAGGCAAGCCGGTGACAAACACCTGGGCACTCTGTTGGCGGCGATAGCCGATACCCTGCTGGATAGCGCTCGCGGTAACTCCGGCGCCATCCTCGCCCAGTTTTTTCAGGGGATGAGTGATTCGGCCGGCGAATTGACGCGGTTCACGACCTACACGTTTGGCAAAGCCGTAGGCCTGGGCAGCGAGTATGCCCATGATGCATTGTCGAACCCTCGCGAAGGCACAATTCTGTCGGTTATGGCCACGTTCGCGGAAACCCTCAATGCACAGGCCAGCAGTGACCACGAAGGTGACTTCCCAACGGTAATGAAGCGTGCGCTGCAACAGACGAAAATCACCTTGGCCAATACGCAGGAGCAACTCGATGAGTTGCGCAAAGCGGGCGTTGTGGATGCGGGAGCGAAAGGCTTCGTCGAACTCGTGCACGGTATGGCCGATTACATCCGTCATGGGCGAATTGCCGAAGAGCCCGATTTAACCGTACTTCACGGTGAAGACGTACCCATGTTGACGGTCGGCTCTGGTGCAGACTCAGAGTACCGTTACTGCACGGAGTGTCTTGTCACGGGTGTGGACATCGATCGACGCAAACTTCGCGAGGCGCTGTCCGATCTCGGTGACTCCCTGGTGCTTGCGGGCACCAAGCGCAAAGCCAAGATCCATATTCACGTCAACGACCCGGAGATCGTGTTCAACGCCGGCCGTGAATATGGCGACGTCAGCGGCGAGAAAGCAGATGACATGCATCGTCAACTACACACCAGCCACGACGAGACGCGCAGATTTGCCGTGATTACAGACTCGGTTGCCGACATTGCCGACGAGGATATGGAGCGCCTGGATATACACATGGTGCCCGCGCGAATTCAATTCGGTAATCGCGGCTATCTCGATAAAGTCAGCATCACGACGGAGGAATTCTTTGCTGAACTCTCCACCAACCCGAACCACCCAACAACGTCGCAACCGTCGCCGGGTGATTTCCGTCGCCAGTTCCAGTTCCTCGCGAGCCATTTTGCGAACGTCATCTCTATTAACCTGACCGCCGCAGTCAGCGGTACGTTCGCCGCAGCAGAACTGGCTGCCGAAAGAACCAACGCTCATGGAAAAATTCACGTCATCAATTCCCTGAATGCATCAGCAGGCCAGGGACTGCTGGTCGTCTTCGCCGCCGAATGTGCGAAAGCTGGTGCAAGCGCAGAGAAAACGGTAGCAGCAGTTGAGGCGCTGATACCGAAAACGCGCACGTTCGCGATTCTCGCGGATTTGCGCTATGCCGTGCGTGGAGGTCGCCTGCCCGCCTGGGTAAAAACAATTGCCGATGTGTTCAGGCTTGTGCCAATCCTTCGTACGACAACGGACGGTCGAATAGCGACTGCCAGCTTCATGCTCGGTAAGCGAAACCGCATCGCGCGTTTCGTGCGTTATATTGCTCGCCGTGTCGCAGAAGACGGAGCCCTGAACATAACTATCGCTCACGCAGTCTGCCCGGACGACGCTGCCGAGCTCGAGCGCCACCTTCGCGAGCAAATTCCCGACATCTCGCGGTTATCGACAACCGGCCTTGGCACTGGCTTGGGAGTTCACGGTGGCCCGGGCACACTGATAGTCTCGACACAGCCGCATACCGAGCCACCAGACTAGGTCTCGAGTGCGGGCTCCGTGGAAGCTATGAGATTGACGCCCTCGTTACGCGGATTATTGACCTCGCGCCCCACGGGCCAGGCTTTGAGACTGAGCGCCGCTTGCGCCGCATTTTGGATAGTGTCGTCGCCCCCGGCCAGCCATGTATCGGCTCGAGCGGGATCAAGAATGATCGGCATCCGGTGGTGTAATGCTGACATGAACTCGTTTGCGGCCATCGTCATGAGCGTTGCGCTATACAGAGTTTCATCGCTGTCTTTGTTTTGCCAGTGCTCCCATAGCCCGGCGAAAGCGAACGGAGATCCATCGCCAAGCGAAATGAAGTACGGCGTTTTGCCGGAGCTTTCGGTGTGCCATTCGTAGAAACCGTCGGCAAGCACCAAACAACGGCGTTTTCGATACGCTGCCCTGAATGACGGCTTTTCGGCGACAGTTTCGGCGCGTGCATTGATCATGCGATTGCCGATCGACGAATCTTTCGCCCAGGACGGCACGAGTCCCCAACGTAGTGATCTCAGCTCCCGACTGCCGTCCTCGTCGAGGCATATCGCGGCAATGTCTTGTGTTGGCGCAATGTTGTAGCGGGGTTTGATGTCCAGAGACCCACTTGCGCCGAACAAGGCTGCCGTTGCTTCACTGGGAGAATAGAAAGCGAAGCGACCGCACATAGTTACTCCCGAATCCCGATACCGTGCCGCATCAGATACAAACACCCTGAAAACAGCAGCGTCACAAAGACCAGCAAAATAACGTAGGCCGATCCGATACCAATATCTGACGTGCCGAGAATGCTATAGCGAAATGCATTGACCATGTAGAGGATGGGATTCGCGCGCGACACGTTTTGCCAGAATTCCGGCAGCATCGAAATTGAGTAGAACACTCCGCCCAGATACGTCAACGGTGTCAGTACAAACGTTGGCACGATAGCGATGTCATCGAACTTCTTGGCAAACACGGCGTTAATAAATCCGGCGAGCGCAAACACGGTAGATGACAGCAGCACGACGGAAATCATGATGAACGGATGTCGCACTTCAAGTTTGGTAAAGAACAAAGCGATAATGGTCACTAACATTCCGACCAGCACACCCCGAAGCACGCCGCCAGCGACATGCCCAATCACAATTGCCGCATTGGACATCGGCGACACCAGCATTTCTTCTACATGACCGCCAAATTTGGCGCCGAAGAATGACGACACGACATTGCCATAAGAGTTAGTAATCACGGACATCATGATCAGGCCCGGTGCGATGTACTGCATGTAGTCGAAGCCGTCCATGACGCCGATACGTCGGCCGATCAGGTTGCCAAAAATAATGAAGTACAAGGTCATCGTAATAGCGGGCGGCACAATGGTCTGTATCCATATGCGAACGACGCGCGTGACCTCCTTGCGAATGATCGTCATCGTCGCGACCACATTCAATGAAATGTTCACCGGCCAGCCATCTCTTTGCGGCCATCATGCTTGCTTTCGATGAGTCGTATGAACAGTTCTTCAAGCCGATTAGCCTTATTCCGCAGGCTGACAACCTCTATCTCCTGGGCGTCAAGCTGCCTGAACAGATCGTTTAGAGTATTTGCTGACTCCTTACCGACCTCAAGTTCGGTGTCGTCTCGAAGCATCGTGTCGAACCCCTCCAGCGTCGGCGCTTCACTGATAGGTTTAGCGAGGCTAAGCACGAAGACTTCACGTTGTAATTTTCTAAGCACGACAGTCATTCTTGCATCTTCGATGATGTCGCCCTCATCGATAATGGCTACATGCCGGCAAAGTGATTCTGCTTCCTCGAGGTAATGTGTTGTCAGGATTATCGTCGTGCCAGCATCATTAATCGCCCGCAAAAACTCCCACATTGAGCGGCGAATCTCGATATCGACGCCGGCCGTGGGTTCATCGAGGATCAGTAGCTTTGGTTCGTGCACCAGGGCTCGGGCTATCATGAGCCTGCGCTTCATGCCGCCGGAGAGGCTCCGCGCAATATCTTCACGCCTGTCCCACAAACGAAGTTCGCGCAGGTATTTCTCGGCCCGTTCATGCGCGAGCTTGCGACCAAGCCCGTAATAACCGGCCTGATTCAGAACAACGTTTTGCACGGTTTCCCACAGGTTCATGTTGATTTCCTGCGGAACAAGCCCGATACACGTCTTCGCGGCTTCAAGCGCGGTATCAATATTGTGGCCGAATATCTCGACTTCGCCGCTTGTCTTGTTGACGAGCGAGCTAACAATGCCAATCGCCGTGGTTTTGCCGGCACCGTTTGGGCCAAGCAACGCGTAAAAGTCGCCCTCTTGAACCGAAAAGTTAATCCCCTTGAGCGCGACGTTGCCGTTGGCGTAGGTTTTTTTCAGGTTCTTGATGGACAGCGCTTTCATGAGGGCGGCTATTGTACCCACCCTGCCCGCGCGCCGTCACGAAAGCTGCTCGTCAGGATCGATCAGGTTTTTCGGCAACGCGAAATGCAGGGGGTCGGATCTTGCAAGCCGCGG
>CAYTNO010000081.1:0-7620 GCA_964439125.1 uncultured Woeseiaceae bacterium
CTGGCTGGACATCGCGCCGCCGGCGCGCTCGCATGGCTTGGCCGCTATCGCAATCAGCCAAGCGTATTGCAGGAAGGCAGCCCGAGAGAGTTCCTGTCATGGATGCGTCCAGGCAGAAACAAATACTCCGCACTGCGGGCGTATGCCTCGACCTTGCTGCACAAAGGCGACTACGACCTTACAACGTCGCAAAACGGTAGCCCACGCGCGATGGTATCTACAGGCAGTTTCGAACGCGTCATACCGCTGGACATACTGCCGACCGTACTGCTCAAAGCGCTGTTAGTTCGTGACACTGATGGCGCACAGGAGCTGGGCTGCCTCGAACTCGACGAGGAAGATCTCGCACTGTGCTCTTTCGTTTGTAATGGCAAATACAACTACGGGCCGCATTTGCGAAAAGCGCTCGACGAAATCGAGGCGAACGGCTGATGAAACGACTGCGCAAACTGCTGGACAACGTCGAACCACTGTTCGTCAAAGGCGGTCGACTCGAACGCTTCCACGCCATGTACGAAATGGTCGACACGCTGTTCTACTCACCACTGGACGTAACCCGCAGCTCACCACACATCCGCGATTCGATCGATTTGAAACGAGTCATGATCATGGTGGTATTTGCAGCGACGCCCTGTGCGCTCGTTGGCTTCTGGAACACCGGCTTCCAGGCAAATACCGCACTGTTGGCAATGGGCGTCGATGCGACGCTCGGCTGGCGGGAAAGTGTGCTAGCCCTGATCGGCGGCGGTCATGATCCGGGCAGCATCTATGACAACTTCGTCCTCGGGGCGCTTTACTTCCTACCGATTTATGCCGTTACGATGGCAGCGGGTGGCTTCTGGGAAATGCTGTTCTCCGGAGTGCGCAACCACGAGATCAACGAAGGCTTTTTCGTCACCTCATTTCTGTATGCGCTCATCCTGCCTGCCACGATTCCGCTTTGGCAGGTCGCGATTGGCATCAGCTTTGGTGTCGTAATTGGTAAGGAGATCTTCGGCGGCACCGGCAAGAACTTCCTGAACCCCGCTCTCGTCGGCCGAGCCTTTTTGTACTTCGCCTACCCGGCGCAAATTTCTGGTGACGCAGTCTGGACGGCGGTGGACGGCTACACAGGTGCAACGGCACTGGGTATCAGCGCTATTGAAGGCATCGGCGGCGTTGTGTCTAGTGGGCTAACGTGGAGCCAGGCCTTCTTCGGCCAGATGCAGGGTTCGATCGGTGAGACATCTGCCGCCGCTTGTCTGATTGGCGCGGTGATTCTGATCTATTCCGGCATTGCATCGTGGCGCATCATTGTCGGTGTATTTGCGGGACTGATAATTCCCGTCGTAGCGGTCGGTTTCCTCGATAGCCCTAACCCGATGATGACAATGCCCTGGCATTGGCACGTCGTGCTCGGCGGTTTTGCGTTCGGCGCGATCTTCATGGCCACCGATCCGGTTTCTGCCGCCCAGACTAACGCCGGTCGCTGGGTGTATGGACTACTAATCGGCCTGATGACTTTCGTCATCCGCGTCATAAACCCCGCATTTCCGGAAGGCATCATGCTCGCGATTCTGTTCGGCAATATCTTCGCGCCGTTGATCGACTACTTCGTCGTCCGCGCAAACGTAAAACGGAGGGTCCAACGCAGTGTCTGACTCTGCCTCATCAGCACGATCCCGCGACAGCATCGGCAATACGTTGTTTGTCGCCATCGGCGTAAGCCTCATTTGTTCAGTTCTTGTTGCCAGTGCTGCGGTGCTGCTCAAACCGCAGCAATTGAAAAACGAAGAAGAATTCCGGCAACGGATCATTCTTGATGTTGCCGGGCTCTACGAGCCGGGCGCCGATATCGCAACTCTGTATGCAGCAATCGAGCCTCGCATGGTCGACCTCGCATCCGGCGAGCAGGCTCCTGTCTACCTCGTCATGGATGGCAGTGAGATCGAACAGGTCATTTTGCCGGTTGAGGGTGCCGGCCTGTGGGCAACGATGTACGGATTCCTGGCGGTCGAGAACGATGGTCAGACCGCTCGTGGGTTGCGCTTTTATGCCCACGGCGAGACACCGGGCCTGGGAGATCAGGTTGATAAACCCGCATGGCGCGAGCAATGGCAAGGCAAGAAACTGTTCGGTGCTGATGGCAAACCGCAAATCACGATCGTCAAGGGCTACGCGCCGGATGACAGCGACTTCGAGATCGACGGTCTTGCCGGAGCCACGTTGACGGCCCGTGGCGTTACCAGCCTGGTGCAATACTGGATTGGCGAAAACGGCTACGGCCCGTACTTGCAACAGCTAGACGACAAGGAGTCGCGTTAGTCATGAGTGACGCACGTAAAATTCTGCTCGACCCGATTGTCGACAGCAACCCGGTCACGTTACAGGTGCTTGGTATCTGTTCGGCACTGGCGGTTACGACATCATTGCTGCCCGCGCTGATGATGTGTGCCGCATTGACAAGCGTTATCGCCCTGTCCACTGCCACGATTAGCAGTATTCGCAATCGCATCCCGAACAACATCCGAATTATCGTTCACATGACGATCATTGCGTCTTTCGTCATAGTCGTTGATCAGGTTCTGCGTGCATACGCATTCGAAACCAGCAAGCAGTTGTCAGTATTCGTCGGCCTGATCATCACGAACTGCATCGTACTTGGACGTGCCGAAGCCTTTGCAATGAAGAACGGTGTTGGTCTCAGCTTCCTCGATGGACTCGGCAACGGCCTTGGCTACAGCGTTATCCTTATCATTGTTGCAACGATACGTGAGCTGTTTGGCGCCGGCACTCTGCTTGGATACAGCATACTGCCGCTGGTACCGGATGGTGGCTGGTACCAGGCCAACGGACTGATGCTTCTGCCGCCCAGCGCGTTCTTTATTATCGGCCTGTTGATCTGGGCCGTACGTAGCTGGAAGCCCGAGCAAGCCGAGCACCCGGACTACCGCATTCACGAAGTCCATAGAACCGAGGTGCTGTGATGGACTATGTGAATCTTTTTATCCAGGCGGCGTTCGTCGAAAACCTCGCGCTGTCCTTCTTCCTTGGCATGTGCACATTCCTGGCCATCTCCAAGCGTGTTGATACCGCAATTGGTCTTGGCCTGGCCGTAGTCGCGGTGCAGATCATCACGGTGCCGGTCAACCATCTCATCTACGAGCTACTGCTGCGAAAAGGGGCGCTGGCCTGGGCCGGATTTCCCGATGTCGACCTGAGCTTCCTGGGACTGGTCAGTTACATCGGCGTGATCGCGGCGCTGGTGCAAATTCTCGAGATGACACTGGATCGTCACTTTCCGAAGCTCTACAACGCACTGGGTATTTTCCTGCCGCTGATCACGGTCAACTGCGCCATCCTCGGCGGTACTTTGTTCATGGTTGAGCGCCACTATGACTTTGGAGAGACGCTCGTATTCGGATTGGGCAGTGGATTCGGCTGGGCACTGGCACTTGTCGGACTCGCCGGTATCCGCGAGAAACTCAAGTACAGTGACGTGCCCGTCGGCCTGCAAGGCCTCGGCATTACCTTCATTATCGCAGGCCTGATGTCTCTCGGCTTCATGGGCTTTTCGGGAATCAGGCTATGAACTTCGACGCAGCCACAATGGTCGAGGTAGGACTGGGCGTTGGCTTATTCACGCTGATTATCCTCATTCTTGTATTCGTTATTCTTGCCGCGCGATCCAAGCTCGTATCGGACGGATCCATTACGCTCAACATTAACGACGACAAAAACATGGATGTTCCTGTAGGCGGGAAACTGATGGGCGCCCTCGCAGACGCAGGCATTTTCATACCATCGGCCTGCGGCGGCGGCGGTACCTGTGGGCAGTGCACGGTCAAGGTGCTGGAAGGCGGTGGCGCAATCCTGCCAACTGAGACCTCGATAATCAGCAAGCGTGAAGCTAAAGAACACTGCCGTCTGTCCTGTCAGGTTTCTGTTAAGCAAGACATGAAAATTATCGTGCCGGAGGAGATATTCGGTATTCGAAAACTCGAGTGCACGGTCACCTCAAATCGCAATGTCGCGAGTTTCATTAAGGAACTCGTACTGGAACTTCCGGAGGGAGAGGAACTCGACTTCAAGGCTGGCGGCTACATCCAGATTGAATGTCCGCCGCATGACCTTTCGTTCAAGGACTTTGACATAGACGAAGAATTCCGCGATGAGTGGGACCGATTCAAGCTGTGGCGTTACGAATCGCATGTTAAGGAAACGGTATCGCGCGCCTATTCGATGGCGAGCTTCCCGCTGGAGCGAACAACGATCAAACTGAACGTGCGTATTGCGACGCCACCACCCGGTGCCGATGACTCAATACCGCCTGGCATCATGTCGTCTTTCATTTTCAACCTTAAGCCTGGCGATAGAGCAACAATCTCCGGCCCGTATGGCGAGTTTTTTGCCAGGGACACCGACAACGAAATGGTGTTCATTGGTGGCGGCGCCGGAATGGCGCCCATGCGCGCGCACATTTTCGACCAACTGAAGCGACTGCATTCGAAACGCAAGATGTCGTTCTGGTACGGCGCACGAAGCATGAAAGAAATGTTCTATGTGCAGGAGTTTGATGATCTCACCCGTGACAACGATAACTTCACCTGGCACATTGGACTCTCTGAGCCTTTGCCGGAAGACAACTGGACGGGCTACACCGGTTTCATTCACAACGTGTTGTACGACGAATATCTCGCCAACCATCAAACGCCGGAAGATTGTGAATACTACATTTGTGGCCCGCCGATGATGAACAGCGCCGTGATCAAGATGCTCGACGATCTCGGTGTTACCAGTGATCATATTCTGCTGGACGACTTCGGGGGCTAGGTGAGACTTGTCATTTGGCTTGCGCTGCTACTGCTTTGTGCATGCGGCGAGAAGCCGCCGCCGCAACATACGTTCACTGGCCACACGATGGGTACGCAGTTCAGCGTAAAGCTGACGACTGAAAATGTCGACACAGCGGCATTAAAGGAGGCGCTGGAAGTGTCTCTGACCGAAGTTAACGACATGATGTCGACGTACCAGCCTGATTCTGAAATTTCGCGCTTTAACAGCAGCAACACTACAGAGTGGCAAGAAGTATCGCAGGAGTTTTGTTTGAGTGTTGAAGAGGCATTGGCATTGAGCGCTTTTACAAACGGTTCGTTTGACATTACCGTCGGCCCGCTCGTCAACCTGTGGGGTTTCGGTCCTGATGGCATCGTACTGGAGCCGCCACAAGACGAAGATATTGCGGCGATGAAAGACGCCGTCGGATACGAACATCTGCAAGTAAACTGCGACTCACCGGCTATTCGCAAAGCCGTTACGAGCATTGCCCTCGACATGTCAGCGTTTGGCAAAGGCTATGCTGTTGATCGCATCGCCGAAGAACTGGAGCAAAGAGGTTTTGAGAATTACCTGGTGGAAGTAGGCGGTGAACTGCGATTCCGCGGCAAGAACGTCAAAGGTGAGGATTGGACCATCGGAATTGAGGTTCCGAAAGCAGATCAAAGGACGCCATATGCGATAATCCGATTGACGGACACTGCGATGGCGACATCCGGTGACTATCGCAATTTCTTCGAGTCTGATGGTAAATTGTATTCGCACACCATCGACACGCGGACAGGACGTCCCGTAACACACACCCTGGCGTCGGTAACGGTCGTTGACGACGAAGGAGCCCGTGCTGACGCACTGGCCACAGCATTGCTTGTGATGGGCCCCGATGAGGGTCTGGCGTTTGCAACAGCACAGGACGTAGCAGCACTTTTTCTGCTGCGTACGCCGTCAGGAATTGATGAACGTTCGACGCCTGCGTTCGAACAAATAAGGCAACAACAATGACATTGCTAACTACTATCCTGGTAACTTTCGCGATTCTGCTGACCTTCATCGCTGCGATGGCGATCGGCGTCATGAACGGCCGCAAACCCATAAGCGGAAGCTGTGGCGGCCTCAACGGCGGCAGCTGCGAATTTTGCACCGGTAACGGCAAGTGCAAGAGGGAGTCTGAAGAATGAATCTCAAATCATGTCTCGTGCGCGACTACATGGCAGGCAGTATCGTATCTTTCAAGCCGGAAACGGATGTCCTCGACGCAATTCACGAACTTGTTCGGCACCGCATCGCCGGTGCTCCGGTTGTCAACGATCAGGGCGAACTCGTGGGCATGCTGTCTGAACTCGATTGCCTGAAGGTTTCCCTGAACGCCGGCTATTACGGCGACTGGGGTGGTCCGGTTGCGGACTATATGACACCGGACGTTGAGACCGTCGATGCAGAAATGAACATCGTCGATCTCGCACAGAAATTCGTTGATTGCGGTTTTCGGCGATTCCCGGTTCTACGGAATAACCGACTCGTTGGCCAGATAAGTCGTCGCGACGTACTTCGCGCCCTGACCACCCTCGCCATATCAGCATGAGGACAGTTTTATGCGAATACTCATACAGAGTATTACTGCACTAGCGCTGAGTATTCTTTTCTCCGCTAGCGGTATTGCCCGCGCAGAACCCGCGCAACTCGAAGTCTGTGCAGCTTGCCATGGAGAAGACGGATCAGGTGCCGGCTTCCCGTACGTCCCGATTATCGCCGGCACACCCGCTGCGCACCTTGAGGAAGCCTTATTCGCCTACCTGGATGGCGCAAGACGTTGCGTGGGCGTGCCCGTCATGTGCGAGGCCGTTGCGGCCCTGAAGGACGCCGAAATCGAAGAACTCGCCGAACATTACAGCAAGATGAATCGTATCTCATCGGGCGAGGATTTCAACGCGAGGCTCGCCCAGGTCGGGCAACTAATCCACAACGAGCACTGCGCCCAGTGCCATGTCGCCCCGGATGACGAGGATGTCGAATCCGCAATTGGGATCCCGCTGCACGGACAACGCGCGGCTTACCTGCGGCTTGCACTCGGTGCCTATTTTTCGGGAGACCGTGACACCCTGGTACCAGTGATGGCCGAAAAGCTGGAAGCGCTCGACGCTGACAAGATTGAAGCGTTAGTCAACTACTACTCGAGTTACCGACCCTAGTTGCGACGGTCGAATGACCACGATCAAAGTAACGTTATAGTTAGAGATTAGGTGTTGCATTGCCCGTTTGAAATCGCAGTGGAAGCCGACGTTGGGTTTGGCTCTATACAACACATTCAAAAGGGGACGACATGCTTCGGTCAATCTTTGTTAGCATAGTTTTGGTGGGCTTGTTGATTGCCTCAGGATTGGCGTCAACCGCATTCGCCGATGAGTCACCCGACACCACAAATATTGGGTTCGTCCTGTACACCAAGAGCTTTTCGCCGGGCACTCTCAACGCCAGATGGATGTTCACGGATAAATACAGGGGGCCTGGGATCGCGACAGGAGGTCCCGTAGTTGGCTACGCAGGGAAGTACCACGTTCGTTATTTCTACGATAGCGGAGAGTTCTCGGATGAATTCGACCTGGTCATCGAGAAGAACGACGATACATACAAAGTATCGTGGTTGGTCGATGGAAAATTGAGTGCTATTGGAGTCGGCATGGAGGTCGAGAACGGCTTGGCTGTTGGTTGGCGCAGAGTCACTGATTGAACCAATCGTGAGCGGCCGCTCTTGGCCGTAACCAGCCGCCCAGGTGATAAACTACTGAGAGGCTGCTACTGACCCAA
>CAYTNO010000082.1:0-7539 GCA_964439125.1 uncultured Woeseiaceae bacterium
CTGTTGACTGCACGACGTCGCAACCATCTGCGGTAAAGTTGTTTTGCCGCGTTATCACGATATTCTGCCGACCTGGCAAAGGCCGGCCAATCGATTCGTAGGTTTTGCGACCCATCACGATAGGTTTCCCCATGGTCACAACTTTGAATCGCTTCAGGTCGTCAGATAGGCGCCACGGGAGGTCGCCGTCAGCGCCAATAACGTTATTCGTGGAGACTGCGACGATCAGTGAAATCAAACTGCAACCGCGGCGCGGATATGCGGGTGTGATTCGTAGTTGAGAATCTCGAAATCGTCAAACTCATATTCGAAAATGCTTGGTGGACGCCTCTTTATTGCCAACGTTGGCAATGGCAGCGTCTCGCGCTGCAGCTGCTCATCCGCCTGTTCGAGATGGTTGCTGTACAGGTGGCAGTCGCCGCCCGTCCAGATAAAGTCGCCAACTGCAAGATCAGCCTGCTGCGCGAGCATGTGAGTTAGCAATGCGTACGAAGCGATGTTGAAAGGAACGCCGAGGAAGATGTCACAACTGCGTTGGTAGAGCTGGCAGGAGAGTTTTCCCTCGGCAACATAAAACTGGAACAGGCAGTGGCAAGGAGGCAAAGCCATGTTCTCAATTTCCCCGACGTTCCAGGCACTAAGCATGATGCGGCGCGAATCAGGATCCTCTCGCAACTGCTGCATGATCTGTGCAATTTGATCGACCTTGCCGCCATCCGGTGTTGGCCAGCTACGCCATTGCACCCCGTACACCGGACCCAAATCACCATTCTCGTCAGCCCAGTCGTCCCAGATCGAGACGCCGTTCTCTTTGAGGTAACGAATATTGCTGTCACCGCTCAAGAACCACAGGAGCTCGTGAATGATCGAGCGAAGATGCAATTTCTTGGTTGTGACAAGTGGGAACCCTTCGCTCAGATCGAAGCGCATCTGGTGCCCGAACTTACTCAGCGTTCCGGTGCCGGTCCTGTCTTCCTTGCGGGTACCGTGGTCGCGAACCTCGCGCATCAGCGACAAGTATTGCTGCATATCAGGCCGCCGCCTCCTTGTTGTTTTTTGAGCGGTACGCCATGACGAGCATGAGGCCGCCGACAAGAATCATCGGTATGCTGAGCACCTGGCCCATCGTCACCCAGCCCAGCGCGAGATAATCGAGGTGCGCATCGGGTACCCGATAGAATTCAACGAAAAACCGGAATATGCCGTAAAGCATCAGGAACAACCCCGACACGGCCATATACGGCCTCGGTTTTGCCGAGAACCACCACAGAATCGCGAACAGGATAAACCCTTCGAGAGCCGCTTCGTAAAGCTGCGACGCGTGCAGCCTTTCGCCGCGGTAGATCACGCCCCAGGGCACATCGGTAGCTTTGCCCCAAAGTTCACCATTGATGAAATTGCCGATTCGGCCAAAACCGAGACCGAGCGGCACGATTGGCGCCACGAAATCGAGAATTTGCCACATGGTCTTGCCGCGACTGCGGCCAAACAGCCACATCGCAATCATCACGCCGGCGAGACCGCCGTGGAACGACATGCCACCTTCGGTGATCTTGAACAGGTACAGCGGGTCTGAAATCAACTGATCCCAGCCGTAGACCAGGCAATAACCGACACGGCCACCGACGATAACGCCAAGCATGCCGTTGAACAGAAGGTCATCAACCTCTTTGGCGTTAACGGGCGAATGCGCTGTTGTGCAGCGCCTGCGCGCAAGCCACCAGGCAAGCAGGAAGGCGATGACATACATCAAGCCGTACCAGCGAACTTTGAGGGGTCCGATCCCAAAAATGACCGGGTCTATCTCGGGGAAAACCAACATGAATATCTTCGGTGTCGTAAGTTGGGCTGTATCATATCAAACCATGAGCAACCAACATAGTAACGAAACCAGCCCCTATTTGCTGCAGCACGCCGACAACCCGGTCGACTGGTATCCGTGGGGCGAAGAGGCCTTTGCACTCGCCCGTAAATCGGGGAAACCGGTGCTGCTCTCCGTGGGATATTCCGCCTGCCACTGGTGCCATGTCATGGCTCACGAGTCGTTTGAAGACCCGGCAACAGCAGAGCTCATGAACGACTTATTCGTCAACATCAAGGTCGACAGAGAAGAACGGCCGGATGTGGACAAGATTTACCAGACAGCACACCAGCTCCTCACACAACGCGGTGGCGGCTGGCCGCTGACGATGTTCCTGAATGCCGAGGATCAACGTCCGTTCTTCGGCGGCACCTATTTCCCGAACGAAGCGCGCTACGGCATGCCGGCTTTTTCCGAACTCCTTGAAAAGGTCGCGTCCTACTTCAGTGAACGCCAGGACGAAGTGCGCGAACAGGGCCAAAAACTCAGCGACGTACTGGGACGTCTTGAGCCGCCAGCTGCGTCTGCAGGTGACGCGCTGACCGCAGAGCCAATGGAGAAAGTCCGCCAGCAGCTGGCAGGTACGTTTGACAAAGAGTTTGGTGGTCACGGCAGCGCGCCCAAGTTCCCGCATCCGGGCACTATGGAGTGGCTGCTGCGAGCCTGGCGGCGCTCGGCTAACGAGGCTGAGCCAGATCTTGATGCGTTGTTTATGGCGACGTTGACGCTCACGCGTATGGCCGACGGCGGAATCTACGATCACATAGGTGGTGGTTTTTGTCGCTACTCGGTCGATCGCTACTGGCAGATCCCGCATTTCGAGAAAATGCTCTATGACAATGGCCCGTTGCTGGCTGTTTACGCACAAGCGTTCTTGGCCACTGGCGAGACGTTGTTTAAGAAAGTGGCGAATCAGACTGCCAACTGGATGCTCGCAGACATGCAATCACCCGACGGCGGTTTTTACTCGTCACGCGATGCGGACTCCGAAGGTCACGAAGGAAAATTCTACGTGTGGACACCCGACGAGGTCGCCGAACTGCTTGAAGCGGATGTGTATGAGCTGTTCGCCCGAAAATATGGGCTCGACAAGAAGGCTAACTTCGAAGGCGCGTGGCACCTCACGGTGCATGAGGATGTCGACGATCCTGACAACGTCATCGACGAAGCGAGGCAAAAGCTCCTCGATGTTCGCAATGGTCGCGTTGAACCCGGCAGAGATGAGAAACAACTGACCTCCTGGAACGCGCTGGCAATTCGTGGACTCACGATAGCCGGGCGTGTGCTGGAGCGAGTTGATCTAATCGATGCCGCGGAGTCCGCGATCACGACGATCCGCGAACACGTTTTCCGAGACGGTCGGCTGCTCGCCAGTTACAAAGACGGCAAGGCACGCTTCCCGGCTTACCTGGATGACCACGCGTTTTTACTCGAGGCGTTGCTGGAACAACTGCAGTCTCGTTGGGACAGCGAAAACCTCGAATTCGCAGTGCAACTCGCCGACCTGTTGCTCGAACACTTTGAGGACAAGCAAGGCGGTGGCTTTTACTTCACCGCCGACGATCACGAGACGTTGATGCATCGGCCCAAACCACTTGCTGATGACGCGATGCCGTCTGGCAATGGAATTGCCGCATTCGCGTTACAGCGATTGGGTCATCTGCTCGGCGAGGCGAAGTACATTGAGGCCACTGAGCGAACACTCCGATGCGCCTGGAAAGCGATGGACGAGTATCCGCACGGCCATGTCACATTGCTAACAGCGCTCGAGGAGTACCTGGCCCCACCTGAGATCATTGTCGTTCGTGGCGCAACCAAAGAAATCAATCGTTGGCGCGACTCCGCCTCGAGACTGTACGCGCCGTCGCGACTCATTTTTGCTGTTGGAGCGAACGAGGAGGATCTGCCGGGGTTGCTGGCGGAGCGAAAAGCAATTCCGGGCGAGACGGTCGCCTACAGATGTGTGGGCACCCACTGTGAATTACCGGTAACAACCTGGGAAGCACTGGCTAGCCAACTTGGATCTTAGTACTGCTACCAGGCACTGGAATCGCGAGTATGATCATGTGCGTGAAACCGCATTTCACTTTTCTTGAGCTGGCGGCGGTCTTTGTACTATCCGGTTGCGCCAGTGTGCTTGACCTGGACCATGCGCTTGCGATCGCGCCTTACCATATCGAAGGCAGTGGGCGAATTGTCGTCGAAGCGCGGGTAAACGGTCAGGGGCCATTTGACTTCGCGCTGGATACCGCGGCAACCATTTCCGCGGTTTTCTACGAGCTTCGTGACAAGCTTGAACTTGAACCTATTCCGGGTCAGGCCGTAATCGTGCATGGTGCTGCCGCCAGCGGACAGTTTTCGCTGTTAAACATCGACCGCTTGGAGATTGGAAGCGAAATCTGGACGGATCCCAGGATTGTTTCACTGCCGGGCAAGAATGCGGCCGGCGCCAGTATTGATGGTCTATTGGGAGTAGATTTCTTGCGCCGGTATGCCGTCGGATTTACTACCGCAGACCGCGTCGTACGACTCTATCCACCGGACCTGGTCGCTCGCAGGTCCTATCGAGGTTGGGCCTCTGTCCCTTTGGAGGTCAAGCCTGTTCGGGAAAGCGGCGCAGCGCTGTACTTTATCGACATTGAAATCGACGGTTGGAAAACACAGGCGATATTTGACCTGGGTGCCGGACTGAACATCATCAACTGGGCGGGAGTGCGCAGCCTCGGCGTAGCCCCGCTTGAAATGAGACGCAATGATCAGATCTCCGGTGCCCTTGAAGACTTACCCATTACCGCCCGGCTCGAAGCAGAGGAAGTGACTACGTCCAGCGTCCGCTGGCGCAACGAAATGTTCTTGATTGCCGATCTAGAGGTCTTCGAAACGCTAATGCTACGTGACAGCCCGGCTGTGATTTTGGGTGCCGGCCTGTTCACGCAACGCGACTTTGTTATCGATTTTGTTCGGAATCGCCTGCTTGTTAGGGTCGCAATGGATGAGGCAGCGGCCAATAACTACTAAGGCACTGCATATAGGTGCAATTACTTATTCCCTGGGGCGCATTAAACCGCCATGACTAGGGTGCGATGCGTGCGCTAGTTTTATGTGCCCTGGTATTGGGGGCGACCCAGCCAACCTCGAGGTTGGCCGCTCAATCGCAGGATGAGTGCCTCGAAGGGACGCTTTGGGAACCCTATGCGGCGGTTTGTGCCGAAATTCGCGATGTGCAGGATCAGTTCCTGCCACAGACAGCGGAAGCCACAAGCATTCAGCCCCCGTCAAAGACCGATCTTTATAGAGAGCGAATTCCCACCAATGACTGGCTCGAGTCCGACGTGGACGGCTTGCCCGTGCCAGGGGGTCTCGCCGTCGGCATAACGTATCGAGAACTGGTGGCGCTCAATAGTGGACGTTTGCACACAAAGATGTTTGTCCACCCAGATGGCTTGCAGCCGGACGCAGATCTGCCGATGTTGTACACGACTGCAACATCGCACATGCATCACGGTCTGGAGGTGGTCGGTATCTATTCGCGCAATAATCCGAACCTCGGCCAGCTTGGTCTCTATGCATGGCCGTGTCTTCCCGACTATCCATGCCCCGACGGTGACACCAGCCCCGGGTGGCAGTGGTTCATTGGCTTGCCGACCTTAGCCTGCAACATCACCCATGGCGTCGATCAGGGCGGGCACGCCCAGAAGTTTCTGTACTACGCCAATCACACCGACAAGCTCGATGAGGGGGAGCCGCCGCAATGGAAGAGCGCGGTGTATCTCTGGAATTATTGTGATGCGGCGTGGGACCTGGCTTGGGAGCACACTTACCGTGAAGACAAGGTTGACTGCTCTGCTCCTGGCTCGGGCTGCGCGTGGTGGGGGCCGGGCCTCGAGATTTTCGGCGTGGATCCCTACCCGCAGATCGCCGAACTGGGGTTCGAGGATTCTTTGCTGTACCACGACGGGGTCTGGAGTGAGTTGCGGTGGCCCGAAGCCGGGTTCAGGGATCCAGCGATCTGGGCACGCACAACACCCTGGCAACTGTTCCACCTGGACCCAAATCGCAGTTACGGCGCCGGTAATTGGATCGATGTGAACGATGCACCGCTTATCGAGGAACAGGAGCCTTTAGCAACGCTCGAGGATAATGCCCTCACAATCAGTACGGACTCCCTGGTGATCAATGACCCTGACGTTGATCCTGGTTATCACGCTTCCTTTGAACTTACTTTGTTTGACGGAGTTGATTACACGCAAAGTGGCCATCGGGTCACGCCCGCGGCCGATTTTGAGGGTCTGTTGACAGTGCCAATTTCGGTTAGTGATGGCGCAGCTGATAGTCCGACCTTCCAGTTGCAAATCGAGGTAATGCCTGTAAACGATGCACCGGTCATTACCGGTCAGAATCCTCTGCAAACTATGGAGCGGACGCCGCTTACGATCACCGCACAGGATTTGAATATCGACGATGTTGACAATGCGATTGCAGATTTGGCGATTTTCGTTCAGGACGGCGCCGGGTATCAGCGGCTAGGCAACACCATTACGCCAGAGCTTGGAATAGTTGGTGAACTGCAGGTTGGAGTCGTGGTCAGCGATGGAGAACTTGAAAGTGAAACCTTCATGGTTCTGGTTTTCGTCACGTCAGATGTCATGCCGCCGCAGCTGACCCTTCTGGGCTCACCGCGTGTGACCCTGACCATTGGTGATGCTTACCACGACTCTGGTGCTACAGCCGTGGACGACCTTGATGGAGATATTACGGACCGAATCATCACCGATAATCGTGTAAACATCTCGCAAGCCGATACCTATACGGTCGCCTATAGCGTCTCCGACCTGGCGGGTAACAGCGCGTCTATAACCCGAACGGTCATCGTCACCGCTAAGTCTACGCGGCGACGTGGGGGTGGCAGCACAGATTTTCTGCTGATAGCGATTTTGCTTCTAATAAGCGTATATCGGCCGCTCGACGACCGGAAATCGTAGTAAACATTTTGCAGGCACTACAAACCAGCGCTCATTCAGTGCGCGGTGAGAGTCGCTCCCATCGACGGCACTACGCTGTTGGCGTCTGCGGTGGTAAACGTCACAGGAACCGATTCGACGCGCAAACCCGCGTTTCGTAGCACCGCGAAATGCAAATGCGGCCCGCTCGAAAAACCTGTGTTACCGGAATCGGCGATGTACTCGCCACGACGCACACGGTCGCCCGGTCTGACGCGAATCGTATTGGTGTTCAGGTGCGCGTAGAGGGCGTAAGTGCCATCGTCATGCATCACACGAACAACGTTTGCCTTCGGTCCGTCGCGTTGCGGGTCGAGACCAGCGGTAAAATTATTGCTGGCAACATCAAATACGACGCCAGCACGCGCGGCGAATATGTCGGTACCAATCGGCATTGCCACATCAATTGCGTATTGGCTGTCCGGCGTCGTATGCGTCGCAGCCCCGGGGAATGCCTGGGTTATCGTGTAGTTGCTCGCAACAGCAAACGGTGCACGATATCCACCATCCGGTCTATGGCGGGCTGACGGGTCACCGGCCAGATACCTGAACTGATATTCGAGAAACGGCGGCGCACTGTCTTCGAGCAGATCCAACGTGAATAGTGGCGTTTCACTTTTCGGCGGCAAAACCCAGCGCATTTCCTGATCCGGGTGCGGAAACTGCAGACCCTGGATT
>CAYTNO010000083.1:0-7483 GCA_964439125.1 uncultured Woeseiaceae bacterium
GATATCGCGCTTGAGTGCACCTGTAATCATTGGTCTTTTACCCTTTCGGACGATTCTTGTTGCTTGCTGTCAGATGACGTAGATGGCGCAAATTGATCGATAATAATCATGAGCTCGTCTATCTCTTCGGAATCGTTGAACACGCCATCTGGGCCGTCGATGTCGACAACAGTGAATGGCTGTTCATAGAGCATGTCTCGCGTGATCGAGCCGTAGCGCACGATGCGGTTTTTCAGCAGCCTAAGGAAGCGTGTCTGCTTGGCCTTTAAGGCCGGATGCTTCAGGGCGAACTTTGGTTCAACGGCTTCCGGCGCCAGCCCGATGATTGACCTGATCGCAAAATCGAGCGGAACTGCGGTTTCTGAGAGAAACTCTTCCAGGATCTCTTTGTTAGCACCTGGAGTGTGCACCAGGATGAGCGTTTCGGGTGCTGCCAATGATCTCTTCTCACGCCACTTTTCACGAACCGAGACAGACTCCCCCGGCAGGTCACTAATGTCCTTGGAATAGTAACCGTAGACCTTTCGGGGCGGATATGCCACCAGGGAGAACGAGATAGATGACTTCCTACGCAGCAACCTGCTGGTCGATCTGTACAGCGTCGTTCGCAACGGGCTGCGCGACGGGGTCGAGAGTTACTCGATCAAGAAACTTGAGCCGATCTGTGGCTTTGTCCGCGACACCAGCCTGCCTGATGCCAACTTGGCGCTCGCAAGTCTTCAGGCTGGGCTTGAACTTGGCGACATCGACTCGATCAGCGACGAAGTTCGCGCGACAGTTCAATCCTATAATCAGGATGATTGCGCTTCGACGATTGCGCTGCAGGAATGGTTGGAAAGTCGACGGGAAGACCTCGAACTAGCGGGTACAGATGTTCCGCGCCCTTTGCCATCAGATCAGCAACCCAGCGAAGAGCTCACCGAGCGCCTGGAGGCGATACAGGCGCTCATCGTGCGTTTAACCGCGGATGTGCCGGCGGACATAGAATAGCGGATCGATGAGCAGCATGCCAGGTGGATCTTGGCCAATTTGCTCGACTGGCATCGCCGCGAAGGAAAAGCCAAATGGTGGGAGTATTTCCGGCTTGCAGGTCTGACACTTGAGGAGCTGATCGACGAACGGGCTGCACTTTCTGACCTGTCCTACCTAGAGACCATTGATCGAACGGCACGTGGCATCCCGACGGATCGCTATCGGTTTGTTCAGCAAGATACTTACCTGCGCGGTGCCGAAACGCTCAAACAAGCTGGGGGTGATGCTTTTGGAAACGTCGTGTCCATTAACAACGATGATCGCACGATCGACATCAAGAAGACCGGCAACACCTAGGCCATCCATCCCGAGGCTGTCTACGCCTTTGATAACCACAGCAGTAAAGAGCAAGCAGACGCCGTATTTCGCATTGGCAAATATTTCGCTGATCAGGGCATTGAAGGCGACGGCCCCTATCTCGCAGCTCGCGCGCTTCTTCTTCGCCAAGCCCCTCAGGTCGCAGGTCAGCCGATCAGGCAATAAGGCGAGATACCTCTTAACGCGGCTCGGCGCATCGCAGATCATATCAACGGCGGTATCTCCCAAAGTATTCGAGGCAGATGCAGTTGGCGAATGCTTTCTGTAGGTACCTGGAAACGTCTGAGCTCTTGGTGCTGCCGCCAATTAAAGAAGAATAACAATGGCTCGATGGACATTGTAAAACGGCACGGACGCGCTGATGGCTGAACTAAGCATCAGTGAGATTATGCGTCTTATTAATAAGACGTGCCAGTGGGTAGATGTCAGCTGTGAAACGATCCGCCGATGGGTTTTGAAATTCGGCCCGGCGATTGCTGCCAGCATTAGATCCCGCAGGGTCCGACCTTCGGGAACCTGGCACCTTGACGAGGTCTTTGTTCGAATTGGTGGCAAGCGGACGTATCTATGGCGCGCAGTTGACGATGAAGGTGAGGTTCTCGAGGTCCTGGCGCAGCCGCATAGGAACAAGCGTGCGGCCCTTAAACTTAAACGAAAATTACCAAGAAAGCAGGGATATATTCCCGACGAGACTATCACCGATAAACTGGGAGCATATTCTGCGGCACTTCGAGAACTTGGCTCGTCAAATCTCCATGTTACGGGCGGTAGACTAAACAATCGGGCGGAAGTTTCGCACCAACCAACGCGTCGGCGAGAACGACGAATAGGACGGTTCAAATCACCCGGATCAATGCAGCGATTCTTGTCTGTTCACGATGCCATCTACAATCAATTCAATTTGCAGCGCCATCTGGTGTCTCGCCTAACTCTCCATCAAACCCCGCCAGAGCATCCGCTGAATGGTTCGAGATTGTGGCCGCTTGTTCTGGGGTTTCATCAGCATATTTCGTTCATCTGAGTTAACATGACAATGCCGTCCATATACGTCACACCTGACTGCCCCAATTATTTCTTTGATTGCATTGTGACAATGCTTACAAAGGAATGAAACGGGGGAGCATCCATGGGACAGGAAGAACAGGAGCGGTTGGGCGCCAAGCTTACGGCCGTACGCGAGATTGTGGCCGAACGGCTGGGCGAGGCCGAGCGAAAGGGGTTTCTTTCAGCGCTTGATCAAGTCTACGCCAATGCGTCAGCAGACGAAATCGTTGGGACCGACCCAGAACAGCTTTATGCTGCTGCGCTCGCATTGTGGAAGTTTTGCGCAAACCGCAAACCCGGCTCACCAATCATCCGGTTTTACAATCCGAGCATGTCTGAGCATGGATGGGAATCTCCACACAGCGTGCTTGAGGTGGTCAATGACGATATGCCGTTTCTGGTCGACTCGCTGACCGCTTTTCTCACTGAGCGCGGTATTGGCATTCATACGCTTCAGCACCCGGTGATGACGGTCGAGCGAGACACCGATGGTGCGCTCATCGGGTTGCGCGACTACGGTGCGCACGGGGCGATACATGAATCGGTGATCCAGGTGCAGGTTGACCAGATTGGCGACGACACCATCCTGGCTCAGTACGAATCCGAGTTACGCCAAGTGATTGCAGATGTGCGCATTTCTGTCGCCGATTGGAAGCCGATCCTGAGCAAACTGAACGTGGTCATCAGTTCGCTGCGCGAGAACTCGCCCAAGAAGATCGCCGATACAACCGCGGAGGTCATCGAGTTCCTCGAGTGGTTGTCGCAGAATCATTTTACCTTTCTTGGTTATTGCGAATACCGCATCGACGAAGGACGCGAACTGGATTCGGAGACCGTCGAAGGCTCGGGTCTGGGGCTGATGCGCGACCCTGACTATACGGTCCTGCGCGACGCAGCCGGAAATTTCGCCCATTGGACGCCCGAAATGGATGCGTTTGTCACCGACGCATCACCCTTGCTGATCCTCAAAGCGAACCGGCGTTCGACTGTGCACCGAACAGCGCATTTCGACCTGATTGGGGTCAAGCACTATGATGCCAAGGGCCGCGTGATCGGCGAACACGCCTTTGTTGGCCATTTCACCTCGGCCGCGTACAATCTCAGCCCCCGGTCCATTCCGTTACTGCGTCAGAAGGTCGAGCGAATCATTCTCCGAGCCGGGTTTGCACCCGACAGTCACGACGGCAAAGCGCTGACCAATGTTTTGGAAACCTATCCGCGTGACGAATTGTTCCAGTCCGCCGACGATCAGCAATTCCAGAAAAATGTGCTCGGAGTGTTGCATCTGGCCATCCGACCACGCACGAGGTTGTTTGTTCGATCCGACCGCTTTGGCCGGTTTGTTTCGTGTCTAATCTACGTGCCGCGCGAGCGCTACAATACCCGACTCCGGACCAAGATGGGTAATATTCTCACCGAGCAATTCAATGGCCGGATCGCGAACTGGACGCCGTCCTTCGGAGACGAGGCCCTTGCCCGGGTGCATTTCGTCGTCGCGGTCAATCCCGGCAGTGCTAAGGAGTACGACGTTGCAGAGATTGAAAAACTTATTGTTAACTCGGTTCGCAGCTGGGGAGATGTACTGCGCGTCGGGCTGATCGAAAAGCTGGGAGAGCATGACGGCAATCGCCTGCATGCGCTTTACCGCCGGGGTTTCGACTATGGGTATCGGGACACATACAACACGGTCAACGCGATCGCAGATATCGAAAAGATGGAAGATCTGACCGAGACCGCGCCGTTGGCGATGACGTTCTATCGCCGCCTCGAAGACCCAGACACGGAGGTCAGGTTCAAGTTGTTTAACCTTGGGCCGGCCGTGCCGCTGTCGGACTGCCTGCCGGTGCTTGAGAATATGGGGTTTCGGGTTCTCGAAGAGCATCCATTCAAGATTGCCCGTTCTGGCGAGAACATCTGGTTGCATGATTTCTACATGCAGTCGGCAGACCGCAGCGACTTCGCCCTTTCCAAGCTTCGCGGAAAGCTGGAGGAGACCTTCAGAGCCGTCTGGTCGCATGACGCCGATGACGATCCGCTGAATCGACTGGTGCTTTTGGCCGGAATAAGCGTGCGCGAAACCGTAGTCCTGCGCGCCTACAGCCGCTTTCTTCGCCAGGCAAGGATCCCATATTCGGTAGAGTACATGGAGGATGCATTGGCCGCCAATCCGACCATCGCCCGGTCGCTTGTGGCGCTGTTCCACGCCATGTTCAAACCCGACGCTGACCGGGACGCAGCATCGCGCGATGCCGAAGCCGAGCTTATCGCCGATGAGATAGAAACGGCGCTGGAGGCGGTCACCAGCCTGGACGTTGACAATATCCTTCGGCGGTTCCGCAACGCGATCCAGTCGACCTTGCGTACCAACTGCTATCAGGAAGGTGCCGATGGCCAGCTGAAACCCTATATGTCGTTCAAATTCGACAGCGCTAAGCTGGACGATTTGCCTTTGCCAAGGCCATGGCGAGAGATTTTCGTCTATTCCACCTGGGTCGAAGGCGTCCACCTGCGTGGCGGCCCGGTGGCCCGTGGCGGTCTGCGCTGGTCGGACCGAAAGGAAGACTACCGAACCGAGGTCCTAGGCTTGGTCAAGGCCCAGCAGGTCAAGAATGCCGTCATCGTACCGTTTGGCTCGAAGGGTGGATTCTTGCCCAAATCGCTGCCAGTCAGCGGCAACCGCGACGAGGTTCTCGCCGAAGCTATCCGCAGCTACAAGACGTTTCTGTCGGGATTGCTTGACGTCACCGACAACCTCGACGGGC
Source organism: uncultured Woeseiaceae bacterium (assembly GCA_964439125.1). Taxonomy (GTDB): domain Bacteria; phylum Pseudomonadota; class Gammaproteobacteria; order Steroidobacterales; family Woeseiaceae; genus UBA1847. The sequence continues at coordinate 5,157 of CAYTNO010000083.1, forward strand.
CGGACGTTATCGCGCCACAATCGGTGGTGCGCCGCGATGCTGATGACCCCTATCTGGTCGTCGCCGCCGACAAGGGCACGGCGACGTTTTCCGACATTGCCAACGAAATGGCGGCGCAATACGATTTCTGGCTGGGCGACGCTTTTGCCTCAGGCGGATCGAACGGATATGACCATAAGGGAATGGGCATAACAGCCAAGGGCGCGTGGGAGGCGGCAAAACGCCATTTCCGCGAGCTTGGATGCGACATCCAGAGTGAGCCCTTTACGGTGATCGGCTGCGGCGACATGTCGGGCGACGTGTTCGGCAACGGCATGTTGCTGAGCAGGCAAATCAAACTGGTCGCTGCCTTCGACCACCGCGACATCTTTATTGATCCCGACCCGGACCCTGCCAAGACCTTTGCCGAACGGGAGCGGATGTTTGCTTTGCCGCGGTCCAGCTGGCAGGACTATGACACCAGTCTGATCGCGAAGGGCGGCGGAATTTTTTCACGGTCATCCAAGTCAATCGCACTGAGCCCGGAAATTAAATTGCTGACCGGCCTCAAGGCCGACCGGGCGACACCGTTCGAGCTGATCCACGCGCTACTGAAAACGCCGTCTGATCTGATGTGGTTCGGCGGGATCGGCACCTATATCAAGTCGTCTCGTGAAAGCCATGCAGACGCCGGTGATCGGGCCAATGACACTACGCGGGTCGATGCGAGCGAAGTACGGGCGAAGGTTTTGGGCGAAGGTGCCAACCTTGGCGTTACCCAACGCGGTCGCATTGAACTCTCGGCCCGCGGGGTCAAGTTGAACACAGATGCGGTTGACAATTCGGCCGGCGTCGATTGTTCCGACCACGAGGTAAACATCAAGATCGCTCTGGGGGCCATCGTTAGCGCCGGAGATATGACCGAAAAGCAGCGGAACGCCCTGCTGGCCGAAATGACTGGCGAAGTCGGTGAACTGGTGCTGCAGACCAACTACAATCAAACTCTGGCGATTTCGCTGGTCGAGGCGCGCGCTCCAGCACTTCTGGAGGATCACGCAAGATACATGCGCACGCTGGAAAGCCACGGGTTGTTGAACAGAGCGGTCGAATTGCTACCCACTGACGACGAATTGGCAGAGCGGCTCCAGACTGGCCGCGGCCTGACCCGCCCAGAGATTTCGGTGCTAGTCGCCTATGCCAAGATTAACGTGTTTTCGGAGCTATTGCGCTCGGATGTGCCGGATGATCCCTACATGGAACGGCTTCTTACCGAATATATGCCGGGCCCGATCCGCACCAAATACAAAGATACGCTGAAAACCCATAGGCTGCGGCGCGAGATTATCGCCACCGTTGCCGCCAATGCGCTGGTGAACGCGGCCGGACCGACGCTGTATAACCGCCTGCGCGAAGAAAGTGGCGCTTCAGTAGGGCAAGTTGTGCGCGCCTTCATAATCGCCCGCGAAATCTTTGGCTTGCCGGCCATAGCCGCCGAGATCAATGCGTTGGACGTCAAGATACCGGCCGCGACGCAGTTGAACATGCATCAGGCGCTGTCGGACATGATCGCTGCGCAGGGTCTGCGCTTGGTGCAGGGCAAAGACAGGCCGATCGGAGAAGCCATTGATTTCTACGGCCAGGGGGTTTCCAAAATTGCGGCGAAGGCGTGTGGAATGGTAACAGGTTTTTCCAAGAAACGGTTGAGCCAGCGTACCAGCGAGTTGATAAAATTAAAGTCGCCCAAGGCGTTGGCCGAAAAAATCGCTCGGTTGGAGTTGCTGGGCGGTGCCCTGGACATCGTTGAAGTTGCCAACACACTTGACCGCGAAGTCTCGGATGTCGCGGCGAATTACTTTGCTGCGGGCGCACGTTTCGACCTGGACTGGTTGCGCTCGACCTCGCGCCAGATCAAGCTGGCGGATCACTGGGAACGCATTGCGCTTGGTCGCCTGATGTCAGATCTGCGCGCGCAGCAGTCGGCGATTGCCGCAGCCGCGCTATCCATATCGGGCGCCAAGGCTGGTGCCGCCAGTATCGACAGCTGGGTAGGGGGCGACGCTGATACCGCTGACCGAGCGGACCGCTTGATGGCCGAGTTGCGCTCTGGGGGCGCGCTGAGCGTTGCCAAACTTGCGGCCGCGTCTTCACAGTTGAGGGCAGTCAGCAAACGCTAGGGTATCGTCAGCAAAACCGGTTCTGTCGCAAACTTTTTGGAATGTGGGCCTGTTCGCCAAGCTGTGATAGACGCCACGCTGTGAATTTATGGGCGGGTATCAGACTGTGACGATCGACATCAAAGATGGTGTATCGCGGCGGCTACCATTTCGAATGTGGTATTTGGATTGGGC
>CAYTNO010000084.1:0-7432 GCA_964439125.1 uncultured Woeseiaceae bacterium
TGATGTCGGGTTAACAATTGCAATAACGAGCGTACCCATTTGGTGTGCCCAATCTGTCAGTCGATCTACGTCTTCCAACGTTCCGAAGAAGCTCGGTTGTTGAATGACGAGCGCGACGGGTGGCTCGCTATTGTCGAGTTGATCTGCGGTGTTGCCAGTTTTGCCATCCATCTCCAGACGCTCAAAGCGGATGTTCTGGCTACCTGCGATGGCCGTCGCCACTTTCTCATACGTTGGGTTTACGCCCGGAGCGAGCAGCACACGACCCGTTTTGTTTTTGCGATTACTGCGAACCGCCATTAACGCTGCTTCGGCCAATGCCGATGCACCGTCGTAGAGCGAGGCGTTGCTGACATCCAGTCCCGTTAACTCGGTGATCATCGTTTGATATTCGTAGATCGTTTGCAGCGTGCCCTGGCTCGCCTCCGCCTGGTACGGCGTATAAGCGCTGTAATACTCTCCGCGCGTCGCAATGTCCCAGACGGCCGTCGGTATATGGTGCTCGTAGGCACCCGCGCCAATAAAACACAACGGCGCACCGTCCTTAGCAGCACGATCGCGCATCAGTCTCACAATCTGCATCTCATTGAGCGCCTGCGGTACGCCATCGAGCGAATCGATCAGCAGATCCGCCGGTATTTCGTCGAAGAGCGTGTCCAGGTCGGACGCACCGATTGCCTTGAGCATTTCCTCGGTGTCTTTCTCAGTGTGCGGGATAAAAGGCATCAGGCGTCTTCTTGATCCAATAGCTCTTGGTAGGTGTCCGGAGTCATCAATGCAGATTCATCGATACTCTCCTTGGGCTGTATCCTGACGATCCAACCATCACCGTACGGATCCGCGTTGATCTTCTCGGGGTCGTCGGCAAGCTGCTCGTTGACCGCAGCGATTGATCCATCGATTGGTGCATACACGTCGGATGCTGCTTTCACCGATTCGACAACAGCCATATCTCCGCCGCTATCGACGTCTTGCCCAACCTCCGGCAATTCAACATAGACGAGGTCGCCGAGTGCAGATTGTGCATGGTCGGTAACGCCCACTGTCACGCTGCCGTCATTTTCGCGCCGTAGCCACTCATGTTCACTCGTGTACAACAAGTCTCCGGGTAATTCACTCATTGTTTCTTCTCCTGGTATGGATTTCTAAATATCGATTCGTATCTGTCCATTACGAACGAACGGTGTCTTAACGATCCGCACATTCAGCAGTTTGCCACGCACATCAACGTGCGCACTCTCATAGTCGCCCGCAGGCACGCGAGCCAGGGCGATAGACCGCCCGATCGTTGGCGAAAATCCGCCACTCGTTATTTCGCCCTCGCCGACACCCTCGACAACGACACGCTGATGATTACGCAGAACGCCCTTGTCCTCGAGCAACAAGCCGACGAAACGTCGCTTCGTTGAATCCGCGCGCAGCGCTTCCAGCGGGCCACGACCGATAAAGTCGCGATCGTCAGGATCCCACGCAATCGTCCAGCTCAGCCCTGCCTCGAGTGGCGAGATAGACTCGTCCATGTCAGAGCCATACAGGTTCATTGCCGCTTCGAGACGCAATGTGTCTCGTGCTCCAAGTCCGCATGGGGCAACACCGGCAACCAGCAACTGATCCCAGATCGCGGGCGCCTGCTCCGCGGGCATCACTACTTCCCAGCCGTCCTCGCCCGTGTACCCGGTTCGGGCAACAAACAAATCGCCAGCTTCCATACCCGTGAATAATTTGAGCTCGAGCGCTTGTTCTCGCCACTGCGCATCGATACAGGTTGCAGCCAACTCGCGGGCTTCGGGTCCTTGGACGGCTATCATCGCGAGTTCGGCGCGTTCGTCTACCTCTACGCCGTATCCTTCGGCGTGATTTCGAATCCAGGCGAGGTCTTTGTCACGCGTTGCCGCGTTCACAATCAGGCGAAACCAGGTCTCGCCGAGGAAATACACAATAAGGTCATCGATAACACCACCCTGCTCGTTCAACATGCAGGTATAGAGCGCCTTGCCGTGAACCTGAAGTTTGGCGACATCATTGGCCAACAGATGGCGCAGGAAGTCACGCACACGCTCGCCGCGCAAATCGACGATAGTCATGTGCGAAACATCGAACATTCCCGCGCGCTTTCTAACCGCGTGGTGCTCTTCTTTTTGCGAACCGTAGTGCAGTGGCATATCCCAGCCACCAAAATCCACGATGCGCGCACCGGCTTCAACATGCTTGTCGTTCAACGGCGTTTTTGAACCCATAACATTTCTCTCGGACTTATAAAAAAGGGGCGGCAGACCTTACGGCCTGCCGCCCCTCTGTCCTTCAAAACCTGAGAGATCAATGGCATGTAGCCACTTACCCCTTCGGTGGGCCCGTTCAGGCCACTCTCCAGAGCCAATCAGCGATCACAGTCCTTCTGCCTGAGCGTTTCCGGGCGAGTTGCGCCTTCGGCGCCCCGTTCTAGACGAGGTCTCTTCTACAATCGCTATTGATTGGTGCAGACAATCATAGCCAATGCGACCGCCGGTTGCCAGCCAGCTCGCGGCCAGTGACAATGTGCTATTGATTTGCCCCCAGGAATAGGCATGAAAAACGCTCACATCGCTTTCATCACACTGATTCTGGGCTGCGCACGACTGGCGCACGCCGGAGCAGCAGAGGACTTCTCGGCTCTGCTCGATGAGGCGTGGGAGCGGCAACTCGCACAAAACCCGGTGATGGCATCGCAGTTGGGGGATCGACGCTATAACGATCAATGGCAGGACAACAGTCTTGAGGCAATTGAGCGCCGCCACAAAGAAACTCGCGAGTTCCTGAATCGCTCCTACGCAATCGATCGCGCCGCGCTCTCGGAGGAGGATCAGCTCAACCACGAACTGTTTCGCCGCGAATTGCAGGACCGCATCGACCTGGCAGCTTTCAACGGCCACCTGATACCGTTCAGCCAACGCGGCGGCGTTCAGAATTTGGAGAACACCGCTTCGTATCTCCGGTTTTCAACGATTCAGGACTATGACGACTGGCTCGCCCGCATGAGCAAAGTCGATGACGTGATCGAGGAAACGATCGCGTTGGCCGAAAAGGGTCGCAAGTCCGGCTACATATCTCCCAAGGTGCTCATGCAACGTATCCCGGAGCAGATCGCGGCACAGCTTGTCGAAGAGGCCGAGGCAAGCCCTTTCTTCAAAATATTTGAGGAATTACCTGACACCATTCCTGCTTCTGATCAGGCTCGACTAAAGGCGGCAGCACGCAGCACGATCGACGAAACCGTAGCGCCTGCATACCGCAAACTCGCCCGCTATTTTTCTGAAACCTATTTGCCCGCCAGCCGTGAAAGCATCGGCTTGTCTGAATTGCCGAATGGCAAGAAATGGTACGAAGCCCAGACACGCAGGTTTACAACGACGCGAATGACGCCGGACGAGATCCACCGACTCGGTTTATCTGAAGTAAAGCGACTACGCGATGACATGCAGGTCATAATTGACAACCTCGACTTCGGTGGCAGCTTCCAGGACTTCCTCGTCTTTCTGCGTACCGACCCGCAATTTTATTTCGATAACCCGGAAGACCTCTACGAGTCGTATCTCGCAACAAGCAAGCGCATAGACCCGGAACTCGTGACCCAGTTCGGGAAGTTGCCACGGATGCCTTACGGCGTTAAGCCGATTCCGGATACGATTGCACCGGATACGACAACCGCCTACTACTCTCGCCCTGCCGCTGATGGAAGCCGTGCTGGCACGTATTGGGTGAACCTCTACAAGCCGGAAGTGCGCCCCAAGTATGAAATTGAGGTTCTGACCGTGCACGAGGCAATGCCGGGCCATCACCTGCAGATTTCCTTACAACAAGAACTCAGTGACATGCCGGACTTCCGACGCTACGCGGGGTTCACAGCATTCGTCGAAGGCTGGGGGCTCTACAGCGAGAGCCTGGGTTACGACCTTGGCCTTTATAAAGATCCGTATTCGGAGTTCGGAGCACTAACCTACGAAATGTGGCGTGCCGTCCGGCTCGTTGTAGACACCGGCATTCATTACAAAGGCTGGACACGTCAACAGGCCATCGACTTCTTCAAGGACAATGCCGCAAAGACGGAGCTAGACATTATTAACGAGATTGATCGTTACATTTCCATGCCCGGGCAGGCGCTGGCCTACAAGATCGGCCAGCTGAAGATCAAATCACTTCGTCAAAACGCAGAGATCGCGCTGGGCGATAAGTTCGACGTTCGCGAATTTCATGACGAATTGCTTGGTGGTGGCGCTTTGCCGCTCGACATCCTGCAACAACGAATGGATGCGTGGTTGCAAGGACAATTGCAGTAGCTTGCTATCGAGGTCGCCTGATTACTTAAACGCCAAAGATGTCTGCCGCTCAGCCGCAAACTCGCGGCGGGCTAATCGTGCTCGTTTAATTGGCGCCGCGTCTGCTTTGAAGATTTCATCGATACGCGCTATCCGTTTCGCCAGACCCGTGCAGTTTGCGATTTGAATGTTCAGTCCGGGCCGCGCGTTCATTTCGAGAATAAGTGCCCCAAGACTACGATCGATGACCATATCGACGCCCAGGTAGCCCAACTCCGTTACTTCGTAGCAACGTGCCGCCGACTCAAGTATGAAATCCCAGTGAGGAATAGACAGTCCCGCGACCAGCGCGCCCGTATCCGGATGCTCTTCCACAATATCGTTCTGCAGTACGCCAGCGAGTGTTTGCCCGGTACTCATATCGATGCCCGCGCCTACCGCGCCCTGATGCAGATTGGCTTTGCCGTCAGATGCCCGCGTCGGCAGCCGCACCATTGCCATGGCGGGATAACCGCGATAGACGATAACGCGAATATCCGGCACGCCCTGGTAACTCACTTCGGCGAAAATCGGATCGAAGCTCACACAGTATTCGATGAGTGCCTTATCCGGATTACCGCTAAGGCTGTACTGGCCGCTGACGATATTGGATATGTGGTGGGAGATTTCCGCTGTGGATATCAATACGCCGCTGGCGAGCCGAAATGAGTCGCGCTTGCGGCTGCTGCGTCCTGTCACGACAAGTATGCCGTCTCCACCGCTACCCTGCGCTGGCTTGACAACAAAGCTACTGCGCTCGCCAACAATATCGGTGAAATTCCGAACCTCGCCCTGATTGGTGATCATGCCGTAAAGCTCAGGCACGGCCATTCCGGCCGCAGTTGCGAGCTCTTTGGTTAGCGCTTTATCATCAACGCGCGGGTAAAACCGGCGTGGATTGAGCCGCGTGATGTAGTCAGCATTGCGCTCATTGAGCCCAAGTACGCCCGCCGTCCTTAGTTTTTTGGCCGCTGCAAACATCAACGACCCAGCAATGCCTTAAAGCGACTGAGTTCCAGCAGACGATAGCCTGTATAGCGGCCCGCAAGCACCACCAGCGACAGCACAACGAGAAGCAGTTCGGGGAAGGTGAACAAGAGATGTTCGAGCCACGAAAGGCCCATAAACAGGTATGCCGCGATGGCGACGACCAGACTGCCAAAACCGGCGCGCATCGCGTCAACCGCTCCACGCTCTTCCCAGACGACTGACATGCGCTCAATGGTCATTGCGATAATGACCATCGGGAACAACGCGACTGACAAACCGGTCTCCATGCCGAGCCGATGCGAGACCAGGCTGATCATCAACATCAGGATAACGACAATAATAAGTACGGCGCTTAACCTCGGCACAAGCAGCAAGCGTAATCGCTCCAGTAGAAATCGAATACTCAGCCCCAATGCTACGAGCAAACTGAACAAGATGACGCCCCAGAGCAATTGAGTTTCACGAAACGCAAGCGCGATCAGAACCGGCATGAAAGTACCGAACGCATCGATGCCAACAAAGTTGCGCAACACAACCATGACAAGAGCACCGATCGGAATCATAAGCAGCACGGCGTAAACCGCCTGCGTCTGAATGGGCAGGCTGTACAACGAAAAGTCGATCATCGTCGCGCCTTTCTGCGCAACCTGGGTTTCAGCGATCGCTACAGCAGCGAGATGGTTTTCCTGAACGGCAAAACCCACCTCGACATTACTACCGCCTTCGACGCTAATCAGGGGTTCGTTACCGCGCCACCATATTAAGAAGCGCTCGGGCAAGTTTTCTTCACCAGTCAGCGGATCGAAGTAGCGCCAACGGTCGCCATCATGTACCTCAAGCCAGGTTATCGGAGCTGCGCTGCGTAACCGACCCTGCAGCTCGAAACCATGAACCATGCGAGCCGGTATTCGTGCCGACGCAAGAATGGTCGTAATGCTCTCCACCAATTCGGCACGCGTATTTGCATTCGACAACAAGAGTTCGACGTTTGGCCCCGGTGACGCATCGTTCATCCGCCGCAATAGTTCGGCTGTAAATGATGCTGTATCAGCCGACTGTTCTTTTACATCGGCCACGATGACCTCGACAGCGGTCCTGAATGGCTCGTTGATGACGGGTGGCGGTGGGAATGGCGGTGTCGTGTCCGACTGATCGCTTTTGGAGTCTTCGTAAACTGAAATTCGGTAGTAGATGCGCTGTCGGCCATCTGCGCGTCGAATAGCCCATTGAGCTTCGCGCCCACCACTACCGTAGTTGAGGCTGAATCCGTAGCCGCGCGATACCGAGTTCTCATTGAGCATACGAAATCCCGGTGTCAGCGTCGGGATATGCAGATTTACTTTGATCGAGCCCGGGCCGCTATCAAAACCAATTGACGATTCGATCGTCCAGACCGGGGTCTGCAAATCTCTGCTTACAGGAAAGCCAAGTACCTGCCATTTGTAGCCAAAAATCGATAGGCCGACAATTGCGAAAAATGCAGCCAGGCCAAACACGTATTGCTGCTTCATCGACCAACCCCAAGCGCAACCTTTACGGCACGGTCTCTTAAAGGACCGCTATTATTGAAAAGCCGCATTCCGATTACGCGCAATTCCCGAACCAGCGTGGAGTCTGTCGCAAACAAACGATTGAGACCAGTCATAAGATGCATCATTTGCGCATTTTCACCCTTGCGCGCGCGCTCATAGCGTCTCAACACCGGACGATCGCCAGGACATTCGGCCTTGGCCAGTGCCGTATTGATGACCTGCGCAAGAACCGCGGCATCCTGAAGCCCGAGGTTGGCACCCTGCCCCGCCAGCGGATGAACAGCATGTGCCGCATCCCCTATCAGCGCGATGCCTGGCAGCACGTATTTTTCCGCATGTCGTGCGACCAACGGAAACGCCCCGCGCGGCCCCGCAACGGTTAATGCACCCAGCACATAATCAGATGCCGCGCTCAGCATCTCACCCAGCTCTTCATCGCTGGCAGTCAAGGCCTGGTCGGCTGTGTTTTCACCGGTCGACCAGACGACCGAAATGCGCCCATCAGAAAGTGGCAACATGCCCAACGGACCGTCTCGCAGGAACCGTTGCCACGCTGTATTTTGGTGGGGTTTCTCGGGA
>CAYTNO010000085.1:0-7432 GCA_964439125.1 uncultured Woeseiaceae bacterium
GCGGCGTGGATACTGACGCGCTGTCCTCGAAAACCATGGAGAGCAAACAGCACGCTGGCCTGTACTTCATTGGTGAGGTTGTAGACGTAACCGGGCAATTGGGTGGCTTCAATTTCCAGTGGGCATGGGCGTCCGCGCAAGCCGCGGGTCAGGTGGTCTAGACCTTATGTCTGCGCCTGCTGATTCGCTCCGTGTCGATCGCTGGCTTTTCTATTGCCGATTTTTCAAGACCCGAAGCCTGGCGACGGCGGCGGTGGTCGCCGGACATGTGAAGGTCAATGGCGAGCGCACAACACCGGGCAGTCGTATCAAATGTGGAGACCAGATCGACCTGATCCGTGAGCGATTACCGTATTCGCTTCAGGTGACCGGCATTCCCAACCGGCGCGGCCCGGCGGCAGAAGCGCGAGACTGTTATCTCGAAGACGAGGAAACGGTTCGTCAGCGGGAAGATCAAGCGGTGGCCTTGCGACAAGATCGCATGCTGATGCCAAAGACAGAAGGGCGTCCGGACAAACACACGCGACGTAAGCTAAGAACACGCAATAGAAGCTGAGATTGACCGTAGGGGCCAGCATGCAGGGAGCCTACATTCGCCATCTGTCGGTAGAGCACGATCCCCTGATCTATTAAAGTTGCTGATCAAAATAACTAATCGCGTCCTCCACCACGCGATCATACAGATCAAAGTTTTCGCGAGTAATACAATGCCGGGATTCCGCAAAATGCGTAACTTCGCATTGCGCCAGAGCGTCGCAGAATCGTTGTGATTCGCCGGTATCAACCAAAGCGTCGACACCTGCGGTGAACATCTTTACCGGTTGGGGAATGGCGGCGATATGCTCAGAGCCAAATAGCGTTTCGGTTGACGCAGCGGTTTCGTATAACCAACTTATTGTGACGCCGTTTGTGCGTAGATTTTCCCGTTCGGCAAACAGGGCATCCTCCGTTTGTGCTGTGGCGGGATTGGCATTGCAGGGAATCGGCTTACCGAAGACCAACTCGTCACCTGGCCATTTTGATTGGCCCGGAGCGTAAAGCTCGCCGAGCCCGAGTTTATGCAACAAGCTGGCTATGGTTTGCACTGTTGAGTAGTCAGAGCTACCGGTACTCACCTTTATCATCGGCACGATCAGCGCATAGGCAGCGACATCCGGTTTTTGTTCCCCGGCCATTCGCATAGTGATATGCGCACCCTTGGATATTGAGTAAAAGAACACGGGTTTGTCGGTAATCCGTACCCGCTGCGCAAATGCGGCTAACTCTGCGCCGAGTTGCGCGTAACTCTCCACGTACCCTTTCTCGGGGTTGGCAAGTGGTCGATAAGATTCGCCTTGGCCGCGGTATTCAATTGACGCTACCCGATAGCCGCCGGCATTTATTTTGACGATTTCTCGCATCGTCATTTCAATTGTTGCAGTAAAACCCGGCACAACGATAACCGTGCCTTTGGCGTCGGCAGAATCGATCATCCCGGTACGCAGATCGACATTGGGCTCAGGCGAAAATGTATTCCATTCCCAGGCCGGCGGCGCGGGTGTTAATTTTCCTTCAAGGTAGGCGGCGGCCTCAGCCAGCTTCCCATCGCTTAGCTGGGTGTATTCATGGGTCTCAAATCGCAGCGCCAAGAAAGCCACTAACCAGATGCTGGCGATCAGAACGACCAAAGCGCCAGCTATTTTCTTGAGTATGTTCATTACTTGTTTTGGCAGAAGGTCGCATGTCGGCTTTGGGTCATTAGCAGCCCGTCAGGACAAGTTTAGCCCAATGTCTGTTTCAGCGTCCGTTCAGAAATCTTTCAGTCAACGTTAAGGATCGGTGTCCTATCCTGAGCATGAACATCAAGGAATGATGTAGCAGGAGAGGGTCATGGATATCGTATATGCAGCAGAAAAGACGAGTATTGCCACTTTGCTAAGTGAGCATGCGCGGCGCAGAGTCGCATCCGACGAGATATTGGTCGCGGAGAACCCGGATGAGACGGGCAGTTTCTGCATCGCCTGGAAAATGCAGGCATTCGTACTCTCGCCTAATGGCAACATTGTGCCGGATGATGATTGACCGGGCTAGGGGATTGATTCGAATCGCTTGAGGCGATTCTCACCCCTGCGGGGCGCCTGCGGCGTCCAAAACGCTGGCGCGTTTTGTCGAACAGGATTCAAATCCTCCACAGGAATTACAAAACAAACAAAAAGAGGCCACAAGGGCCTCTTTTATTTGTTTGGTACTCCCTAGGGGATTCGAACCCCTGTTACCGCCGTGAGAGGGCAGCGTCCTGAACCACTAGACGAAGGGAGCGGAGTATTCATTCCCGCATGGGCGGGGTCGCTATTATACGGTCGTAATCCAGAGTCTCAAGCCCTGCATCGTGCATTTATCGGCCTTCTTTAGGCCTGCTGCATCCTGCGCGGGCTGCTATCATACGGCTGCATATACATTCCTAAGCAGTAATAATTTGAAAAACAGCGGGACTCCGAAGCATACAACTCCCAAGATCATTCCCCGCGCTGCCCATAATGTCTCGCGAAACGAGATTGCCAAGAGCGCGCTGAAGGTCTTGTATCGGCTGCACAAGGCTGGTTACCAGGCATTTCTGGTGGGTGGCTGTGTGCGAGACGCTATGCTCGAATTGCACCCGAAGGACTTCGACGTTGCCACAGATGCGACGCCGGAAGAGGTCAAGGCGCTGTTCGGAAATTGCCGTCTGATTGGGCGGCGGTTTCGCTTGGCGCACGTTCGCTTCGGCCGTGAGGTTATCGAGGTGGCTACGTTTCGTGCTGCCGCGAATCATTCGGACGACGATCACGCCCACGACGACGAGGGGCGCATCGTCCGCGATAACGTTTACGGCAACATCGAAACAGATGTCTGGCGGCGCGACTTTACGTGCAATGCGCTCTATTACAACATTGCGGACTTCAGTATCTGGGATTACATGGGCGGCGTCCGGGATGTCGAGCGTCGGCATCTGGTACTCATCGGCGACCCCGACAAGCGGCTGCGCGAGGACCCTGTGCGCATGCTGCGTGCTGTGAGATTCGCAGCTAAACTGAATTTCACAATCGACGAGGCCGTCGTCAAGGCAATCGAACAGGACAGGCCGCTATTGGCCAACGTCCCGGCTGCCCGTCTCTTCGATGAGTTTCTCAAACTGTTTGAGGCGGGTTTCGCTGAGAGAACTTTCGATCTGCTTCGCGAGTACAAATTGTTTGCTGAGCTGTTTCCTGCGACAGACCAGGAGCTCAACGCAGATCCGTCGTTTCTTGAGTTCGTTCGCGCCGCGCTAAGAAATACAGATCGGCGCGTAAAAGCGGGCAAGTCTGTGACACCGATGTTCCTGATCGGCGTGTTTTTCTGGGCGCCTACGATAAAACTCGCTGCGATCAAGCGTAGCGAAGAGAAGATGTCTGAGTCGCAGTCCCTGAGCGTGGCCTCGTACGAACTCTCTGCTCAGCAACAAAAGCGCACAGCCATACCTCGCCGCTTCACTGCGCCTATGCGCGAGATGCTCGCGTTGCAGCCACGATTTGCTCAGACGCATGGTAAACGGGCAATGAAGCTGCTTGAGCATCGCCGTTTTCGGGCAGCCTATGACTTCATGGAGTTGCTCGCCGAAGTTGGCCAGTTTGACGCGGCCAAAGCGGAGTTCTGGACAAACGTCCAAACCCAATCTGAGGAAGAGCGGGCTGCGAGTTTTGAGATCAGCACTCAACCACAGGGCAAGAGGCGTCGCCGTCGGCGCAGACCTCGCCCCAAGACATCGACGTCGTCGTGAATGATTCCCTGCCAGACCAAGAGCTGGCGTTCGTCGGCCTGGGTAGTAATCTTGATGACCCGGAACGGCAGATCAACCGCGCTTTCGAGCTGTTGGACAACATCGAAAGCACAGATCTGATTACTCGTTCCTCGTTATATCGCTCGGCCCCGTTTGGATCCGTTACGCAGCCTGACTTCATTAACGCCGTTGCCTGTCTCCAGTCCACACTCGCACCAATGACATTATTGAATGAGCTGCACCACATAGAACGCTCAAGCGGGCGCAAGCGTGGGGTCCGCTGGGGACCGAGAACTCTTGATCTCGACTTGCTGGTATTTGGCGACCAGGAAATTGACCAGAAGGGAATAACATTGCCGCATCCGGGCATTGCGGAGCGAAATTTTGTATTGTTGCCACTCATCGAGATTGCGCCGAAGCTCATCATTCCAGGCTTGGGTCGTGTCTCTGAGTTGGCGGTCGACAGAGATGAGCCGCATATTTCGCGCATTGACTAAAGGGACAACGCTTCTTGTCAGTTAGCCAGCTTAGCACCGGCAGTACGAATTCACGCTTCATTGTCGTCGAAGGGCCGATTGGTGTTGGCAAGACGAGTCTTGCAATAAAACTTGCCGAAAGTCTGTCCGCAGACCTGATTCTCGAAGAGGTGTCTACGAACCCGTTTCTGGAGCGCTTTTATCAAGAGGGTCGTTCAGCCGCCTTACCTGCGCAGATGTTTTTCTTGTTCGAGCGGGCACGTCAAATTGAGAGCCTTCGTCAATCTGATCTGTTTTCCAATGTCAGGGTGTCGGATTACATTTTTTCCAAAGACAATCTTTTTGCTGAGCTAAACCTAAGTCCGGATGAACTCAGTTTGTACAATCAGGTTGTTACTTCGCTAAATATTGATGCGCCCGTGCCCGATCTGGTTATCTATTTGCAAGCATCCGTCGATTCACTTCTGCAGCGCATCGCCCGTCGCGGTATCGGCTACGAACGTGCGATCGAGCGAGGTTATCTCGAGAAGATCACAGAGGCATATGCGCGGTTCTTCCATGCTTATAACGAAGGCCCGTTGCTAATCGTCAATGCCTCGGAGATTGATCCAGTCAATAATCAGACGGACTTCGATCAACTATTCGAACAAATTGAAAAGACGACTGGCGGTCGTCATTTCTTTAATCCAGTGGCCGCCGCTCTCGCCTGAGATCGTTTATGTATACCCAACTTGAACAACGCGGCATGGTCGAGCCTCCCGTCAATGTCGGTACATTGAGCAAGATGAAACTGGACGGTAAGCCGATCGCTTGCTTGACGGCGTACGACGCGAGCTATGCCGCACTTGTAGATGCTGCCGGAACCGATCTCGTATTGGTTGGTGACTCGTTGGGTATGGTTATCCAGGGGCACGACACCACCGTGCCCGTTACGGTCGACAATATCGTCTACCACTCCAGGGCAGTGGCAAAGGGCTTGCGTCACGCGTTTCTCGTCGCGGACATGCCGTTTATGAGTTACGCCAATCCAGATCAAGCACTCGACAATGCCGTTCGTCTGATGCAAGAGGGCAGTGCGATGATGATCAAGCTGGAAGGCGGTGAAGGTCAGGTTGCAATTGTCGAGCATCTTGCGCGTCACGATATTCCGGTATGCGCGCATCTCGGCCTCAAACCGCAATCGGTGCATAAAATTGGCGGCTTTAAGGTTCAGGGCAGGGAGCCTGACAAAGCACGCGAGATGGTCGACTCCGCGAAACGATTACAGAACGCCGGTGCAGATATCGTGCTGCTTGAGTGCGTGCCCAATGAAGTTGGTAGAGCAGCAACGGAAGAACTTGATGTTCCCGTCATCGGAATTGGCGCCGGGCCGCATGTCGACGGCCAGATCCTGGTTTTGTATGACATCCTTGATATTACGCAGGGGCGCACACCACGTTTCGTCCGGAACTTCCAGCAAGGCAACGACTCTCCGCTTGCCGCAGTGCAAGCCTACGTTGCAGCCGTAAGGAATCGCGACTATCCGGCGCCGGAGCATTGCTTCTCCTGACGTGTGTCAGGTTGCAAGCGCAAAAGAAGCCATGGAAGTCATTCAGGACAAGACCGCCCTTAAAGAGCAGCTCCTCGAGTGGCGTCGGCACGATGAACACGTGGCAATTGTGCCGACTATGGGTAACTTGCACGCCGGTCATGCCAGTCTTGTGGAGTTGGCACGCGAACATGCCGAGCGGGTCGTCGTTACGGTATTTGTTAACCCAACGCAGTTTGCAGAAGGCGAAGACTTCGAAGACTACCCGCGAACTTTGGAACGTGACAAAAGGCGGCTGCAAAGAGTCAATACTGACATGATATTCGTCCCGAACGTGGAGACGCTGTACCCGTTTGGCTTACAAAATGCGACTTCGGTAATAGTGCCCGGTTTGACCGAAAATTTCTGTGGCTCGTTCCGACCAGGACACTTCGATGGTGTTACTACCGTCGTTGCAAGATTGTTTGCTTTGGTGCAACCCGACGTCGCGGTGTTCGGACAAAAAGACTATCAGCAACAGTTGGTAATTCGCCGTATGGTGGATGACCTGGGCTTACCGATCAATATCATCACTGCACCGACAGTGCGCGAAGAAGATGGTCTGGCAATGAGTTCTCGAAATGCCTATCTCAGTGATGAGGAACGCGCGATGGCGCCGAAGATCCATGAAGTTCTGGAGTCTGCAGGTGAGGCGCTGCAAAGCGGCAAACGCAATTTCGAAGAGCTTGAAAATGCGGCGAGTGAAGAGCTATCAGAAGCGGGATTTGAGGTTGAGTATGTTGCGATCAGGCGTGCGCTCGATCTGAGTGTTCCGAATCGCGACTGCGACGAACTTGTGCTGCTGGTGGCAGTGCACCTCGGCAAGGCGAGACTCATCGACAATATTGTCGTCACGATTTAGTTTGAAACGATGTTTCTGCCTGCGTGTTTTGCACGGTAGAGTGCGGCATCTGCCGCGCGCATCAGCGTTTTCAGATTACCGCCTTCTTCAAGCTCCGCGACGCCCATTGAAATGCGAACTGGTATTTGAATAAGAGAATCGCTGCCATCCGCCGTTTTTCCCGACACCGACTGGCGAACTCGGTCGGCAATAACTGTCGCCTGATCCATGCTGGCACCGGGCAAAAGCACCGCAAATTCATCGCCGCCGTAACGCACCAGCAAATCTCTGGGTCGAAACTGCTGGCGCAGAATGGCTGATACTGCGGTTAACGCGCGGTCACCGGCAACATGACCGAACTTGTCGTTGAAGACCTTGAAATTATCAATGTCGATCATGATCAGTGAAATGGGTTCATCGTCTTCCTGGCAGCAAGCAATTTCCAGCAAGAAAGATTCTTCCATCGAGTGACGATTTCTTAACCCGGTGATGGCATCTGTTCTCGCATGCTTCTCCACCTTCTTCAATTCGCCATAGTTGTCTGCAATGACGCGGTTGTGGCTTCGCACACGTTCGGACAAGACAACGAGCAGGTTTTTTGCGAAAGCGTGTGATGCGTCGACCATTTGCCACAAAACGGTCTGGTGAATCTCGAGTAGGTGCGTCGGCTCCGCCGCGACCACAAATGCCGACGGATCGCGATTCTCAATAATCGACATCTCGCCAACGCAGGCTCCGACATCCATGGTGGCGAGAATCGGCGACTCGGGCGA
>CAYTNO010000086.1:0-7313 GCA_964439125.1 uncultured Woeseiaceae bacterium
CGTCTGGCAGCCCGTCACTACCGTGGATCACGATCAGGTGCTTGGATCCTGTTCGTCCTGTCACAACGGCACGATCGCGACCGGCCAGAACCCGGGTCACTTCAATACGGCACAGGACTGCGGCGTGTGCCACAGCCCGAATGCCTGGACACCAGCCGACTACCGTCATACGGGCCTGCCGTATGAGCCGC
This sequence comes from uncultured Woeseiaceae bacterium, assembly GCA_964439125.1. GTDB lineage: Bacteria > Pseudomonadota > Gammaproteobacteria > Steroidobacterales > Woeseiaceae > UBA1847. Next base: position 192 of record CAYTNO010000086.1, read on the forward strand.
AGGATCACCGCGGCAACCTGGCATGTACCGAATGCCATCAGAACAACTCCGATATCGTTAACTGGCAGTTCCCCGCATTTCAGCCCGACTGTGCCGGCTGTCACGCAGGCGACTACAAGTCAGGACCGCACAAGAAAACTGAAAGCCCTGAAACCAAGTACACGGCCAGTGAGCTCCGCGACTGTTCCGGCGCCTGCCATGTTTACAGGGATTCTTCGCTGACGACCATCGAGAAGAATCGGCCAGGTCCGGAACATCGAATATCCGATGGTGGCTTCGATTAGCAGCAAGCGAGAATCAAGTCGCTGGCTGGCGGTCGCCCTGGTTGTTCTCTCGTCAACAACAGCATCCGCCGGTCCGGGCTTTATTGAGAGTTCCAGGGTCTCCGCCACGGCGAGCGGTGCAGATATTGAAGTCGCGTTCAACTGCAAAGCTCAATATCTGCGACATGAGCCGCAAGGAAGTGGCGACCACCTGCGCATTCACCTGGACCCGACCAGTATCTGCAACGGAGTCTCTCCTCTCGTCGCCGGTTCGCGTTCAATCTTGCGCCCGGCCAATGCCGACAGCGCGCATTTGGCCGACCTCGAATACAACGGCGATTCGGCGGGCGGCCCGGTACTGACATTGAGCTTCAGTGAGCCGGTCGCATTCACTGTGGAGTCGTCAACCGTCTCTTTCAAGCTCGTCGTGCACGTACGTCCGTTGGCGGCGCAAGATGAGCCGCCCGATGTAACACCGGCCGTCGATCACCGACGCGTCGCCCAACCGCCGATCGAGACGCCTGACTACGCTATCAATCTGGCATCGTTCCAGCGAATACCGACCATTGCGGATGCACCCGGACTGATCCCCGCGTCGAATCAGAAACTTTACTACTCGGAGGCGAATGTCGACGGTGAAACCTGGTATCGCCTGAGGCTGGGTAGTTTCAGCTCCGTCGATGAAGCCTCAGTCGTACTCGCTGGGCTGCGGCAGAAATTTCCTGATGCCTGGATAGGTGAGATCGACGCAGATGATGTCACCGTCGAAATGATTGCCGTCAAAGATGATGAGATGCCTGCGCTCAGCAGCTCGGGCGACGGCGCCACCAAGGTCGATTTATTAATGGAGGAAGCACGCAAGAGCATGGTGGCAGGCGACACGTCCAGAGCGATCCAAATTTATACAAAAATTCTTCAAATGCCAGAGAATTCCCGCCAGCCCGAGGCACAGGAATTCCTTGCCCTGGCCCGCGAGAAAAATGGACAAATGGCACATGCAAAAGCGGAATACCAGCGGTATTTGTCCATGTACCCGGATAACGATGGTGCCGCCCGAGTTGCTCAGCGGCTTGCCGCCCTGCTCGCAACCGGCCGACAAGCCAGCTCCGCAAGCAACGGACAGGGCAATAGCAACGTCGCGAAGCAAAGTGACTGGAGAATGCAGACGTATTTCTCACAGTACTACCGCCGTGATTCGAATCAACAGAACGATCAGGAAGAGATCGTTAGCCAGTCTGCGCTCTACTCGGACGTGAACTTCGATGCACGACGGCGCGGCGAGCGCTTCGATTTCAGCAGCCGAATATCCGCAGGCTATCGCAACGACTTTCTCGACGAAGGCGTCGGCTCCGGAAATGATTTGCGTGTGTCCTACGCCTATGCGGACCTGGCCGATGCCAGAACGAAGTTGCGCGGACGCATCGGTCGTCAGTCCAGGAATACGGGCGGAGTGCTGGGCCGATTTGACGGACTCAATCTAGGCTACCAGGCTAACGAGCGCGTACTCGTGAATGCCGTATTCGGCAAACCGGCGTATTCAGCAAACGACGGCGTCGACTCGGCGCGGACGTTTTATGGCGCCAGCGTCAACTACGGCCCGATTCTGGAAAATCTCGAAGTGGGGGCGTTTTTCATTCAGCAGGACATCGAGGGCATCGAAGATCGGCAGGCTGTCGGCGCCGAATTCCGCTATTTCGGCACGAACCAGAGCATCTGGGGGCTGATTGATTACGATACCTTATATAACGAACTCGGCAGCGCCTTTTTGCAGACCAGCTGGCGCTTTGCCAATCGACTGACGTTACATGGATCATTTGATCGGCGGCACAGCCCGTTTCTGAGCACTGGCAATGCCCTGATCGGGCAGCCGGTTGCCGACTTCGCCGCCCTGATGGAGATATACCCCGAGGATGAACTTCGCCAGTTCAGCCTCGATCGTAGCCCACTCAGTAACACCTTTACGCTCGGCTTGTCGCATTCCCTGACACCGAAACTGCAGATCAACGCCGACATCAATCAAACGTCAGTGGATGCAACGTCTGAGTCCGGCGGTGTGCCCGCAATGCCGGCGACGACATACACGTACTTTTCGACCAGCCTTGTGGCCAGCAGCTTGTTCAAAGAGGGTGATGTATCGATATTCGGGCTTCGCTACTCGGATTCTGATACTTCCAAGGTAGTCTCACTGACGCTCGATAGCCGCTTTCCGGTTGGCAGGACATGGCGAATCAATCCCAGATTGCGAGTTGACCGACGAGAAACTTTGGCTGACTCGAATTACGAGTGGCTTTACACGCCCGTCATTCGAATTCAGTATCGTCGGAGTCAACGATTCCGTGTGGATCTGGAGGCGGGCAAGCAATTTGTCCAACGAGATTCCGGTGCTGTCAATTTGGATCGCGAATCCTTCTTCTTTAACATTGGGTATCAGGTGTTTTTCTGATGATGTTGGAGCAATCGAAAATGTCGTTGCGGAAATTTCAGTGTCTCCTGACCGCGCTCGTACTTGCTTTGCTTATCGGCTGTTCGTCCACTGGTTCATTGACGACCCAGAAACTGGATCCGTTAACGGCAGTCACAATTACATTTACCGAGTCGCCGCTCGTGTTCTATCACGATCAATCCGGTCGCGCCGCGCATGCGCGAGACTATATTCATATGGCGCCGCTCGAAGTTAACCGCGGCGGAACATACCGCTATTTCGTCTGGCTCGGAATCTGGAACACGCAACAGGACAGCCAAACCGGCGGCCCGCGCGACGGCTTCGAATCCATCGTCGTAATAGCGGACGGAGAGCCCAAGGTGTTGGAGCTAAGCGGGTGGACAGCGGCTTCCATTGGCGCAAGTGAACCGATATATCTAAAACCGGTTGCTTCGTCGTCGGATGCCTACTATGAAGTGACTGCCGATTATCTTCGCCTGCTCGCGGAGTCGAAGGATATTCGTATTCGATCGAGCGGCGCGCGCGGAGCATCCTACGAACCCTGGGACAACCAGGAGGGAGCTTTGACGAGCCTGCGCGAATTCGTGCGCGACGTCAGATACTGATTGCCGCAGCCTAGTTGCCTGCCGCAGCCCTGAAATCGTTTGTCCACTTGAGCGCTATTTGCTGTGCACTGGCAACGTCTTCGGGCGACATTCTCTCCATGAGTTCGTCGCGTTTGAGCCCCGCCCCCATGTCATCGCCAATCTGAGCCGCGATGTCGTACCAGGCGTATGCCTGAACACGGTCTTTTGTTACACCCATACCGTGACCCCAGGCGTAAGCCAGCGCTTTCTGCGCCGGCACGAATCCCTGCTCTGCTGCCAGCGTGTAGTAGCGCGCGGACTCTTCCCAGTTCATATCCACGCCCCAACCATTCGCGTACATGACACCCAGGTTGAACTGGGCTTCGGCGTGACCAGCATCGGCCGCCAGGGCATACCACTTAATCGCCAGCGCGTCGTCCATCGCCACACCGAAACCGTTGGCGTACAGGCGACCAACACAGAATTGAGCCCCTACATCGCCTGCATCCGCCAATGGCTGACACTCGGCAAGGGACGTTTCGTAGTCGCCTTCATTGAACGCGGCGAGACCTTTTTGCAGATCGGCAGAAACTGCCAAGCCGGGCGCATGCAGAAGCGCAACAAGAATAGCGATTCTGGTAGAAACACGCATGATGCTTAACTCCTCCACGCGCTGCCACAATCTCCTGCAGCAGCATCGCTCCCATTTGCGCAGGAAGGCCTCTTAATCTCAATCGGGAGAAGTACTTACGATTCTAGCGCTCTATCAAAGGCCGAGTATTTTGGCGTGGTGCCTGAGGTGGTCTTCAACAAAAGTCGAGATGAAATAGTAGCCGTGGTCGTATCCGTCGTGCATCCGCAACTGCAGGGACAATCCGCTTTCGGCACAGGCTGCTACAAAAAGATCCGGCTTCAGCTGCTCAGCAAGATACGCGTCATCCGTACCCTGATCCACGAGAATTATCGGGCGCTCGGCACCATCGGCAACGTTCCTGGCGACTTCGCAGGCGTCATACTCGTGCCAGGCAGACTTGTCACTGCCAAGAAAGTAGCTCAGCGCTTTTTGGCCCCAAAGGCTGTGCAGCGTAGTGCAAATCGGTGCAAACGCTGACAACGATTTGAATACCTCCGGGTGTTTGAGCCCGATCGTCAGAGCACCATGGCCGCCCATCGAATGCCCGGTCAGCCCGTGCCTGCTTGCATCGCCAGGGAAGTTGTCAAATACCGCTGGCTGCAATTCGTTCATTACGTAGTCGTACATATTGAAGTGGCGGGACCAGGGTTCTTCGGTCGCATTGAGATAGAAACCGGCGCCCAGACCGAAATCGTAGTCGTCATCGGGGTCGTCCGGCACGCCGTCACCGCGCGGACTGGTATCCGGGGAAACCAACATGATGCCGAGATCCGCAGCGATTCTCTGCGCACCACTTTTCACCATGAAATTTTCTTCCGTGCAGGTCAGACCTGACAGAAATGTAACAACCGGGACAGCGCTCTCCGCCGCTTGGGGCGGGACGAATACTGAGAATTGCATGTCGCAATCGTTGGCGCTGGACGAATGGCGGTAGAAACCCATTTTGCCGCCGAAGCAGCGAGTCTCGCTAAGTGTCTCGAGTATCATGCGTCCGGATTATGCCCGGACATCAGCTCTTCTGGAATACCAGAGTGGCGTTAGTGCCGCCAAAACCGAAGCTGTTCGACATGACGGTATTGATACCGACATTGTCCAAACGCTCTGTTACCAGCGGTGCCCCTTCGATTGCGGGATCCGGATCGTTAACGTTGATCGATGGCGCAATGAAGTCGTTTTTAAGCATAAGGAGGCAGTGAATTGCCTCCTGCACACCGGTTGCGCCCAATGAATGCCCACACAGTGACTTCGATGATCCGAATTTCGGCATGTCATCGCCAAACACCGAACGCATCGCCGTAATTTCGGCAATATCACCTGCCGGCGTGCTTGTGCCGTGCGTATTGATGTAGTCGATAGAACCGTCAACCGTCGAGTTGGCTAACTCCATGCATCGCTGCGCGCCTTCGCCCGACGGCGAAACCATGTCGTGACCATCAGATGTCGCACCGTAACCGACGAGCTCAGCGTAAATCTTCGCACCGCGCGCTTTGGCGTGCTCGAGCTCCTCAAGAACAACCATGCCGCCGCCGGCAGCAATGACGAATCCGTCACGCGTCGCGTCGTAGGGTCGTGAAGCTGTCGCCGGTGCGTCATTGTACTTGGACGACAAGGCGCCCATCGCATCGAACAGGCATGCGAGCGTCCAGTCTTCCTCTTCGCCGCCGCCGGCGAACACTATGTCCTGTTTGCCAAATTGAATTTGTTCGGCACCGGCACCGATACAGTGGGCACTCGTAGCACAGGCAGATGTAATCGAATAATTGACGCCTTTGATTTTGAACGGCGTTGCGAGACATGCCGAAACAGTGCTGCCCATCGTTCGCGTAACCATATACGGGCCGATTTTTCGCACGCCGCGATCGCGCAACTTGTCCGCGCTTTGCACGATGTTCGCGCTCGAGGCACCGCCCGATGCTGCGATCAGTCCCGAGCGAACATTGGAAACGTCGTTTTCTTCAAGACCGGCATCGTCAATAGCCTGTTGCATCGAGATATAGGAAAAAGCTGCGGCATCACCCATGAAGCGCCGTACTTTTCGATCGATGTGATCGGCGAGATCAATATTGACGGTGCCCGAAATCTGGCTGCGTAGACCCATTTCCTGGTAGGACTCATTCGCAACGATGCCCGACCTGCCATTGCGCAATGCATCGACAATTTCCGCCTGACTGTTGCCAAGGCATGAGACAGCACCAATACCTGTAACGACAACTCGTCGCATCGCTAATTCCTAGAAGTTATCCGTGGAAGTGAACAAGCCTACCCGAAGGTCTTCAGCTACGTAAATTTCACGCCCATCAACCGACATTGTGGCATCGGCAATGGCCATGTTCAATTTGCGCTCAATGACACGTTTCAGGTCGATTTGATAGGTGACCAGCTTGGCTGTTGGCAGAACCTGGCCCGAAAATTTGACCTTGCCTGAGCCCAGCGCCCTGCCTCGCCCGGGTAAATCTTTCCAGACGAGAAAAAATCCGACGAGCTGCCACATAGCATCCAGCCCGAGACAGCCCGGCATGACCGGATCGCCTTCGAAGTGACAGTCAAAAAACCACAAATCCGGGCGGATATCGAGCTCTGCCTTGATCTCACCCTTGCCGTATTTACCGCCCTCGTTCGAAATATGCGTAATACGATCCATCATCAGCATATTGGGTAGCGGCAAACGTCCGTTTTTCGGCCCAAACATGTTGCCGTGGGCGCAGTCTATGAGTTCGTCATAACTGAATGAATTCGGTCGCCCGGGAGTTTCGGGCATTGAGGAATCGTTAGAATCGGTCATTTTGTCTCTAGCGCGTTGGCGTCTGGTGAGGAGTCATGGCGCAGGTGTGCGCAGTTTCGCTTTGACGATCATACCGATTGCGAAAAACCCGCGCTTTCGAATATGCGCCAATCGTTCTGGATTATGGTCAGTCAATCACCCACGGCTTGGGGGTTCCTGACGGACAATGACGCTCGCAACACCAGGTAGCCAGCGGCACCGGATAGCAGCGATCCAATGATGATACCCAGCCTCTCGTCAAAAAGCAGGTTGACCCCCGTCTCCTCGAATGCCAGAGACGCTATGAACAGGCTCATCGTAAAGCCCACACCACATAGCAAAGCGACACCGTAAATGCTCAGCCAGCCAAGACCGTCTGGCAATTTCGCCAGGCCGACGCGCACACTCAACCAGCAAAAGAGAAATATTCCGAATTGCTTGCCAATGAACAAACC
>CAYTNO010000087.1:0-7304 GCA_964439125.1 uncultured Woeseiaceae bacterium
CACTGCGCTAATCCCTGAAATAGGGGCGCCGGAAGGCAATTCAAGGCGCAGCAGGAGGGAATTCTTCGCGCCAGACGGGGCTTTTTAGCGCTTCTTGCAGCATGAATTTGTGCCACTATATGTAGTAGATAACAAGTTTCACGAAAGTGTCGTTTTTTTTCTTATGTTTTTAAAGCACTTACTTCACAAAGATTCATAACACACTGTTTTAGTTGATTTAAATGCTTTAGAGAAAAATGTGCGAAACCCTTGACAGTCGACCCATACGGGCATAATCTTGTCTTGGTTCAGACACAACATCTTGTGTCTATTCAACAGGCAAAAAGAGGCCAATTCTGGCACTCGCAGCGCGAAAACGCATGCGCTGTGTACGGGTCTCTGTTTCTTGGGGAAAAGTGGTTCAAAACGATAAATGGGGTCTCCTGACGGAGAAAGGGGAGTAAGAAGACCAATGAATTCCGCAGTCCATATGGATGCGCACACGGTCACCGACATAGAGTTTCAGGCAGCATCGATCGATATTTGGGATGCGAAATATCGACTCACTGCCAAAGACGGGAACAATATCGACGAGTCAATAGACGACACCTATAAGCGTGTCGCTCGGGCACTCGCCAATGTCGAAGATGAAACGCAGCGCGAGCACTACAACAAAGAATTTCTCTGGGCGTTACGAAGTGGGGCTATCCCCGCTGGTCGTATCGTATCGAATGCTGGTGCGCGGGAACACAAACCTGCGACATCGACGATTAACTGTACCGTGTCCGGCACAGTCGGCGATTCGATGGATGACATACTTAATAAGGTGCACGAGGCCGGGCTGACGTTGAAGGCTGGTTGCGGCATCGGCTATGAGTTTTCGACATTGCGCCCGAAAGGGGCGTACGTGACAGGCGCGGGCGCCTATACATCTGGCCCGCTGTCGTTCATGGATATCTACGACAAGATGTGTTTCACGGTGTCATCCGCTGGTGGTCGTCGCGGAGCACAGATGGGCACATTTGATGTGGGTCATCCGGACATCATAGAGTTCATTCGCGCCAAGCGTGAAGACGGTCGTTTGCGTCAATTCAATCTGTCGCTGCTCGTTACTGATGAATTCATGCAAGCCGTCATCGCCGAAGACGATTGGAACCTCGCGTTTCCGGTCACGCAAAAAGAGGTCGAAGAAGAAGAGCTCGATATCGCAGATGCGTCGCAGTTTGTTTGGCGAGAGTGGCCGGAGGCCGGCAACTATGTCAGCAATGCCGAGGGTCTTGTCGCGTGCAAGATTTACAAAGCCATGCCCGCTCGTCGGGTTTGGGACCTGATTATGGCGTCGACATATGATTTCGCCGAGCCAGGGTTCGTGTTGATCGATAAGGTCAACGAAATGAACAACAACTGGTTTGACGAGAACATTCGTGCGACCAATCCCTGTGGTGAGCAACCGTTGCCGCCATACGGTTCTTGCCTGTTGGGCTCGGTGAACCTGACCCGTTTTGTTGTCGACCCATTTACCGACAAAGCACTCTTTGACTGGGATGCGTTTCGCAAGGTCGTTAAAGTGTTTACGCGAATGCTCGATAATGTTGTAGAAATCAATGGCTTGCCATTGCCGCAGCAACGTCACGAGATTCAAAGGAAGCGCCGCCACGGAATGGGCTTCCTCGGTCTGGGTTCGGCTATCACGATGTTGCGTATGCAGTACGGCGACGAGGGAGCGATCAAATTTACGGAAGAGGTCGCTCGGCAACTGGCGCTAGCCGGTTGGGAAGAAGGTCTGGAGCTTTCGAAAGAGAAAGGGCCGGCGCCCATCATGAACGAGAAGTTTGAAGTTACCGAAAAGATGTTGAGAAAGCGGCCGGAAATGGCGGCTGATGGATATCAACTTGGCGATAAGGTGCCGGGTCGTATTTTGCATGCGCGGTATAGCCGTTATATGCAAAGAGTGGCCGCCGAGGCGCCGGAGCTTGTAGATGCCCTGGCCGAGGTTGGTGCTCGCTTTACGCATCACAGTTCAATTGCGCCGACAGGCACGATTTCGCTGTCGCTGGCGAATAATGCGAGTAACGGTATCGAGCCGAGCTTTGCACACCATTATTTTCGCAATGTGATTCGGCAGGGTAAAAAGAGCAAGGAAAAAGTCGACGTATTTTCGTACGAACTGTTGGCTTACAGGACATTAGTTGACCAGGCGGCGATGACGCCCAGCGGCACTGATGGGAAAGTCAGCAACAACTTGCCCGACTATTTCATTACAGCCGAGGATGTTTCACCCAAAGCTCATGTCGACATTCAGGCAGCGGCGCAGAAGTGGATTGATTCTTCGATTTCAAAGACGGCAAATGTGCCGACGGACTACCCGTACGAGAAGTTCAAGGACATTTATTTGTACGCCTACGAACAGGGTCTGAAGGGGTGCACGACGTTCCGCTTCAATCCGGAAGCATTCCAGGGTGTATTGGTTAAAGAGAAGGACCTGAAGAATACGGTCTATAAATTTGAGCTTGCCGACGGCACAACTGTCGAACTGAAAGGCGATGAGGAAATTGACTACGACGGTGAGGTACATACCGCCGCCAATCTCTTCGATGCCTTGAAAGAAGGCTATTACGGAAAATTTTGAGTGAACAATGATTAAGATAGATGAGAAGATTGTGGGCTATGCGGTAACGCAACCCGAAGCGAAAGCAAAGAAACCCGAGTTCAAGCGCGAAAGCGGTGGAGGGGATCGTGCAGAAGTCATTCGTATGCACGAGAAACTCGAGCGCCCGGAGATGCTCGTCGGATCAACATACAAGGTCAAGACGCCCATTTCGGATCACGCGATGTATATCACGATCAACGACATCATATTGAATCAGGGAACCGAGCACGAAAAACGCAGGCCGTTCGAGATTTTCATTAACTCGAAGAACCTCGACCACTATCAGTGGATCGTTGCGCTGACACGCATCATTTCCGCCGTGTTCCGCAAGGGTGGCGACGTCGCGTTTCTTGTTGATGAACTCAAGGCAGTTTTTGACCCGCGCGGCGGCTATTGGCAAACCGGCGGCAAGTTCATGCCATCGATCATCGCCGAGCTTGGCTATATCGTCGAAAAGCACCTGATTTCGATCGGCCTGATGGCCGCGCCCGGTCTCGACGAGGCGCAGCAGAAACTTATTGCTGAGAAACGTGCCGAGTTTGAGGAAAGCAAGAAGCAAAAGGATGCATTCTCGGAAAGCGACTACCCTGCAGGCGCGCAGCTTTGCGCGAAATGCAGCACGGCAGCCGTCATCATGATGGACGGTTGTATGACCTGCCTGTCATGTGGCGATTCCAAATGCGGCTGACAAGGAGCCTGCACCGCTAAGCCGGCCGCATCGCGTGCGCCTTCTCTATAACGGTCTTATCTATTTGCTGCAGATTCCACTGGCGGCCTATTGGCTGTTTCGTGCAATCGCCAACAAAACGTATCGAAATCGTATCGGGCAACGTTTCGGCATTGGCTATCCGAAGTTCGACAAGTGCATCTGGATCCATGCGGTATCGGTCGGTGAAGTACAAGCGGCGGTACCGCTGGTCCGTGCCATCGCTCGCAGATTTCCAAACCACAACATGCTTGTAACGACCGTTACTCCGACGGGTGCGGCGCGTGTCAAAGCGCTCTTCGGTGACACGGTCAGTCACTGTTACATACCGTTCGAAATGCCCACAGCGGTCGATCAGTTTTTCGAATCGGCAAAACCGGAACTCGCGTTAGTCATGGAAACGGAGATTTGGCCGAATCTGTATCGCGGCTGTGGGGTGCGCAATATACCGCTGGTACTCGTAAGCGCGAGGATTTCGCCCAGATCTGTCGACAGTTACCGCCGGTTCCTGCCATTGTTCCGCGACACTCTTTCCCACGGCATTATCATCGCTGCACAAAGCGAAGCGGATGCGGATCGCTTTCGTTCATTGGGCGCGAGCCCGGTGAGAACGTGGGTAACGGGCAACATCAAGTTCGATATCGAATTGCCGGATGGCTTGGCGGAGCAGGGCAGGTTGCTGCGCGAGCAGACCTTTGGGGATCGCCCGGTCTGGATCGCCGCCAGCACCCACGATCAGGAAGAGCAGCAAGTGCTGGCCGCGCACCGACAGCTTCAGGAGCGACACCCCGACCTCTTGCTGGTGCTGGTGCCACGTCACCCTGAGCGTTTCGCCGCCGTGCGAGAGCTTATTGGAAACGAGGGGTTTGAGTGCGTTGCGCGAACCCAGGGAGAGCCCTGCGCGGCATCAACGGGTGTCTTTCTCGGCGACACAATGGGAGAGCTGCCGCTGTTTTACGCAGCCGGCGATCTGGCTTTTGTCGGCGGAAGCCTGGTGCCTATCGGCGGTCACAATCTGCTTGAACCGGCAGCGCTCGGCCTTCCGGTCATCAGCGGTACCTATGTCTACAATGCGCAGGACATAGCGGACATGTTTGTTTCGCTTGGTGCGTGTCGCATGGTGGCTGATGCCAGGGAGCTCGCAGTTGCGGTCGACGAGCTCATCGCTAATCCGCAAAGAGCGCGAGAGTCAGGCGTAAGAGGCCTCGAGATTGTTCAGCGCAACCGGGGCGCGCTCAAACACCTGCTCGGGTTGCTCGAGCCGCTGATCGGTGGAGACAGCGGCTCGGCGCCGGCCGATTAACTCGAACTGGCTGCGGCAGCTTCTTCGGCGAAAACTTCTTCCGGCGTCTTGCGTTCCTTTAACCACTGATCAATCCTTTCGAGATCCTGAATCTGCAGGCTTCCAGCGGCTTGCTTGAGTCGTAGCACATTCATCAGGTAGTCATAACGAGCCTGGTAGAAGAGGGTGATTGAGCGGTACAAGGCAAATTGCGAGTCCAGTACGTCGACAATGGTCCTCGTGCCAACATCAAAGCCAGCTTGGGTGGCTTCGAGCGCCGTGCGGCTTGATTTTACCGCTTGCTCCAGTGCCTCAACGCGACTCATCTCGGACAATACGCCAAGATAGGAATCGCGAGTTGAGCGTTCAGTTTCTCGTGTTACGCGTTGTAGCTGCTCGCGGGCAGCACGATGTAAATACACGGCCTCACGAACGCGGGATGACGTCCTTCCGCCTGTAAAGAGGGGCACAGTAATCTCGATACCGATCCTGTCGTCGTCGCTCTCGAAATCCAGCGAGGAATTGAAAGGGTTCGTCGGGTCGTTGTCAAGACGGGTTGTACGGGTGCCTTCGTTCTCCCTGCTACCAGTACTCGCAACGAAATCGATGGTTGGATAATGTCCATTGCGACGATACGAAATTTCATCCCTCGCAAGACCTTCATCGAGCCGGCTGGATACCAGCACCAGGTTTTGACTCAGCGCCAGATCGACCCAGGCGCTCTCGATGTTAGGATCTGGTGTTCGCATCGGAAACTCTTCCCCCGGCGCAGACAGGTTACCTACATGCTGCCCGGTGATTTCGCGCAGGAACTCACGCGCCGTTGCGAGAGAACGTTTCGCGCCAATCTCATCCGCAACAGCCTGATCGTGAGCGGCCTGCGATTCCTGAACGTCGGTTATCGCAATCAGTCCGACCTCGAAGCGTTGTTTCGCTTGTTCGAGTTGCCGCGCAATCGCTTGCCGGTTAGCGTGAAGGGACGTGAGCCGATCCTCAGCGGCCAGGACGTCGAAATATGTCTGCCCGACGCGAACGACCAGATCCTGCTGAGCGGCTTCGCGATCGGCTTCGGCCTTGGCCACCGTCTTATCCGCACGGCGGAGATCGACTATCTGATCCCAGCGGAACAGTGTTTGCCGAAGACCGACTTGCCAAAACGTATTATCGGAGTCGCTATCTGATGAACCAGACAACGTCCCGCCGAGACCATCAGGGAAATTGGCGGGTCCGGACGACTCAGTGTCGCTCCAATCCCCTGAAAAGCCGATCTGCGGTAGCAACGCGCCCCGCGCCTGCGGCTCGGCTTCCAGCGCCGCCAGCCGGCGAGCCTCGGCCTCGTGAATACGTGGGTCGCTCTGCAAGGCCTGTTGATAGACTTCGAGCAGCGATGCTGCGTTTCCAGCTACAGGTATTGTGAGTAGACCAAGAAATAGAGCTAACGTCTTGAAGTTGTAGTTGTTTTTCATGTTAATCCGTTTTGCAGGTTGAATAGCCGATGGTCATGGCCCAAGGTGTTATGGTTAACTATATCACCAAACCACTGAAGGTTTGAAGTACTACGTGCATTTGAGTTCCCTTGGCTGTCGGACGTCCGGTGCGCGTTGAAGTTCGTTCTATCTCCCGAGGCGGAGCCTCGATTTTTTATTAGATGCAGGAACACCTTAAGTGGTTTCGTCCTAGAACGAAAATTGTGCTGGCAAATTGCCGTTGACCAGCGGTTTTAGTGATGTTTCGAACAGGCTATCAGTTTTCCATTCGTTATCGCCAGTCCGGGTAACGAGGCGGGCATCCATAGCAGGAGCGTCACCCACAACAACGAACAAGCGACCTCCTGGTTTTAACGACATCACAAATCGCGGATCGAAAGACTGGATTGATCCGGTTACCGCTATTGCGTCGTATTGCGCATCCGGCAGCTTCTTCGTCGCGTCCATGGCGAGCAAACCGACATCGCTGGTGCCGGAGTCTTCGAGATTGGCCGCGGCCGTCTGAAGAAAATCTTCGTGGATATCGACGCTCATTACTTCGCCGGCAAGCTGCGCAAGGCATGCCGTTACGAAGCCGGTCCCAGTACCTATTTCGAGAACACTGTCGGTCGATTTCAATTCGAGAGCCTGCAGCAACTTCCCTTCGAGGGTTGGCGTCATCATTGACTCGCCGTGACCGATCGGGATCTCGGTGTCGGCAAATGCGAGAGCCTCATAGCCAACCGGCACAAATTGTTCGCGCGGCACTGTCATGAGTGTTTGAAGAATGTCACTGCTAAGTACGTCCCATGCGCGAACTTGCTGATCGACCATTTGCTGGCGCGCAAAATCGGTTTTCATTGTATGGCTACCTGTATCTCACTGAAAAAATAGGAAAAATGTCGGATTCTCTTACACTAAATGGCACCCGGTCGATTGCAGTGCGGCTATGGTTACCGAATTATGGTGAATCGTCACGGCCTACTGTGGTCGCTGGGATATGCTTACGATGTGTAGGTCTTGAGCTTTTTTCGACCCCTGAGATCTCCAGCGATGGAGATGACTATCGAGCGGTTAATAATAACAAATGATCTCCTTCCCGCATCTGACTAATTGGCAATGCGCCACGTCTGTGCATGAGCATCAGCGGCCGACTCGGGTGAATTAGAATGTCGCCGCTTATCGTTGTTATTGCTCTTTCTGTTCTGCTTGCGCTGGCCG
>CAYTNO010000088.1:0-7304 GCA_964439125.1 uncultured Woeseiaceae bacterium
CGCTGCGTGCACGTAAGCCGAGTACTGCGCGCCCGCATCTTCGCCGCGGTGCACCCCACGATAGATATCCGGTGAAGGTACAGTGACTACGTGATCCGGAAGGTCATCCGCCGCAATACTGTGGGTTGAAATTTCGAAGGTCGCTTGGGAATTGCCATGGTACGCACTGTCTGTAACCACAATACCCGTTCCACCCGTTACGGCCCGAGCAATTCGCAGCGCGAGCTCATTGGCCTCACTGCCCGTGCAACAAAACATCGCCGTATCGAGATCGTCCGGTAACTTGTCCGTCAGTCGTTCTGCATAGTCGAGTACGTTTTCGTGAAGATAGCGGGTGTGCGTATTGAGAACACTGGCTTGCTTGCAGATCGCGTCAACCACGCGCGGATGGCAGTGACCCACGTGAGCCACGTTGTTGTACATGTCGAGGTATTTGTTGTCATCGGCATCGAACAGCCAGACGCCTTCACCGCGCACGAGATGCAGTGGCTCATCGTAAAACAGCCGATAGGCAGAGCCCATCAGCTGTTGTCTACGATCGAAAAGGGTCTGAGTTCTTGCTGTCACACGAGCAGGTTACCCGATGCGACAGCAGAACTCGATAATCAATAAATGCCGTGATCATGACCCAAAACTTGAGAAGGTACTTGTCCTTTAGTAGATGTCGTGTAGCGTGTTGTAGACATTGAACTTGCCTGTCGGCGTGACAATCTCAGGCCCTTTAATGACGGCCTTCAATTTACGTGTCTTGTCATCAACGACGACAATCGCTGACTCCTGCTCCTTACCACTCCAGACAGAGAACCAGACTTCATCACCCGCCATGTTGTACTCGGGCTGAACGACTCGCTTTGGCCCTTCGCCAAGGTCGGCCCACTCACCGATCGGTAACATCTCGAAACCGGCATCCAGGTCGTTGATGTCAAACACAGCAATACTCTGGCTGAGATGCTCTGCCGGGTTCAAAGGTGCGTCGACCCACAAGTTACTGGAGTTCGGATGTGACTTGACGAACAGCGAACCGCCGCCCATGCCGTCCAGTACCCGAACTGCCTTCCACGCGCTATCCGGATGCCCCTCCGGGTCTGTACCCAGGAAAGACACATTGGCATTACCCAGTGCACTGGTGACCCAGACCGGTCCGTATTCAGGATCATCGATATTCGCGCCGCGACCCGGGTGCGGGGTCTTCGTGACGTCGGTCAATGCAACGAGCTTGCGCTCCTTCGAGTCGACGACAGCGATTTTGTTGGATTGGTTTGCTGCGGTCATGAAGTAACGCTTGCTGCGATCCCAACCACCGTCATGCAGGAACCTGGCAGCACCGATATCGGTGATCGCCAGATCGTCGATATTGCTGTAGTCGACGAGCAGGATGTGACCAGTCTCTTTGACGTTAACGATGAAGTCGGGATGCTCATGTGACGCGACGATTGCCGCAACACGTGGCTCCGGATGGTATTCCTGCGTATCAACTGTCATACCGCGAGTCGAGACGATCTTCAGTGGCTCAAGCGTGTCGCCGTCCATAATGACAAACTGTGGTGGCCAGTAAGCTCCGGCGATCGCATATTTGTCCTCATAGCCTTTGTACTTCGACGTCTCAACCGAACGTGCCTCGAGCCCAACTTTTATTTCGGCAACGATCGCTGGCGGATCCATCCACAGATCAATCATGTCAACTTTGGCATCACGGCCAATCGTAAGCATGTAGCGACCCGACGCTGACGGACGCGAAATGTGAACGGCATAGCCGGTCGGCACAATGCTGACGATTTCCTTTGTGTCACCGTCAATAATCGCAACCTTGCCTGCATCGCGAAGCGTGACCGAGAAGAAATTCTCAATATTGCGATCATGCTGCGGTGCGCTCGGACGGTCTTCAGGAGCGACGAGCACTTCCCAGGAATCCTTCATGTCAGCCATGCTGAATTCCGGTGGTGCCGGCGGTTCCTGCTGCAGGAAGCGCGCCAGGATGTCGATCTGTGCTTCGGTCAAATCGCCGGACGTTCCCCAGTTCGGCATGCCCGCCGGAGAACCGTAGGTGATAAGCGCTTTCAGATAGTCGGTGCCCTTCGCCATCGTAATATCTGGCGTCAGTGGCTTGCCGGTCGCGCCCTTGCGCAACACACCATGGCAGCCGGCACAACGCTCGAAATATAGCTGCGTGGCGGTGGTGAACTCGGCGTCTGAGAGTACAGGCCCGCCTGCACTCATGATCTGGCGCGCTTCCGCGCCGGTCATGGCAGTTGGTGCACCTTCATACGTCAGCTCACCTTCGGTAGCGCCGACGTGCCGCTCACCTTCTGCACGATCAACTTTGCCTAACTCGGCACGCAGAGCTGCGACTTCTTTTTCGCCAACTGCCGCGCCGGTATTGCCCCATGAACCGAATACATAGGTCAATGCTGCAGCAAGATCTGCGTCGGTCAGGTGACCGAGACTGGGCATTACGCCGTTGTAATCGACGCCATTGACCGTGATAGGTCCGGAAAGCCCGAACAACGCCGCGCCCATAACCTGCTTGCGGTCGCCTTTCAGATAGTCCGATCCTGCAAGCGGCGGAAATGCCCCGGGAAGCCCCTGGCCATTCGGCTGGTGACAGGCGGCACAGTTTGCAAGAAATGCAGCCTCGCCCTTCGCCATTAATTCGTCAGTCGACGCAGCGGCAACCTCTGCGGTGTGCACAGCGGTGTCGTCCATAGCTGGCGAACTCGATTGTTCGTCTGTTTCTTGTGAGCAAGCGCCGATGGCTAGTCCGACGAACGGAACTACCAAGAGCAGGCTCAGTTTCTTAAGTTGCATGACTTGCACTCCTGTCATTGCGGGTTATTGCCAAGTTACGTTCAGGCTGACGGACGCACTGCGCCCTGCCTGAGCGAGGGTTGGAAGAATAGGGTCATCGGATGACAGACCGCGCACGTCGGACCAATTCCAGTACGTGTGGTCTGCCAGGTTGTGGATACCGGCGCGAATGGTCGTTTGTTCGCCCAGTCTTTGTGTCAGGTAGAGATCGAATACTACGTGCCCGGCCGGCTTGAACAGTTCACCGGACGACTCATCGCGGTCTGACCAGTCATCGGTCAAAATTGTCTTAAGTCGTACCTGCCGTCGCTCGTCCCGCGAATGCCAGCTGAAACCGAGCACAGCTTGGGCAGGTCCAACCGAATTCAGAGCTTCGTCTGTCTCAGTATTGGTGCCGCGCGCATAAAACGCAGATCCGTCGAAGCCAAACTGATCAAAGGCCCCACCAAATCGAGTGGACCACCCGGCCTCCACACCTTCAATTCGCGTTTCACGCAGATTCAGTGACTGGAACAAAACCCGGCCACTGACCGGATCCGTCCCAAGTCGAACCTTCGATTCGATAAAGTCGTCGTACCGCGTATGGAATACCGACAAGCGCGCGGACGAGTTAATGCCCTGCCAGCGCAGGCCGAGATCGAAACCGTCCGATGACTCGGACTTGAGATCCGGGTTTGGAATAGCCCGGGCATTGAACAACGGCAGGTCGAGGCCTATGTTCGCGTCCGCATAGGGCGGCGCGCGAAAGCCGTGCGAATACTGCATGTATACATCAATACCCGGCGTCACTTTGTAGATCACACCAAGTTTGGGTGACAGATCCGATTCCGTTAGCGATACGGGTTCGGCAAACGGATAGTCCTCGAGGTACATCGGGTCCTGGCTCGGCGACAAGTCGAATCGGTCTGCTCTCAGTGCCGCAATGACGGTCCAGTCTCCGGCCGATATTGTGTCCTCAACATAGGCGCCGGCCTCGCGGGTGGTCGAGATCGGGAAATCGCGAAGCGGGAAGACTTCTCCAAGTAAAACGTTGGTCTGCTCGCCAGTCGCCATATCGGTCGATGCGCCGTCGCGATACTCCTCGGTACGACGTTCCCGATATTCAAAGCCGAAGCCAAGCCGATGGGACGCTCGATTGCCGGCAATATCCTTCCAGAGGTTGAGTTCAGCGCCCTGAATCTCTTGCTCGAACGCGAAGTAGCGATCGATGGATACCGGCGTGCTTGCTGCACCGCGCTCATCCAGGGTCGCCTGTTGGACGTCTGCAACTTCGTAGTAGCCACGCACAACGCCGTTGTCAATCCAGCCATCCGGCGAGCCGAAATCGTAGGAAACAATCAGGACGTCCATCTGGTACTCGTCATCGCCCTCCAGTGCCGTCGTCGAGCGGTAGCGGCCTTGTCCCAACATGGAGTTAAGGTCGGACAAGGTATGCGACTCCTGGTGAATAAGGCCCGCACGCCAGGTGTTACCGAGCTGGTCGTCGGCAACCACTTTCAGTAACGCCGTTTGTCTCTCGGTATCGCGGGTGTCTTCGTTGTCCGGCGCGGCGGCCGATTCGGTCTGGCCACCATCTCGCCAGCTGATTCCTGCAGTCACGCCAAAAGAGCTATCACCGAGTGCGAGCATTGCCTGGCCGTGTGCACTCTGATCCGCCCCACGCCAGGTCGCAAGCAGATCGCCACCCTTACCATTGGCTCCGGCCAGGTCACGGGGATCCGGTGTTTTTACAGCCACAACGCCACCGATCGCTGAACTTCCGTACAACGCAGATGCCGGGCCATGCAAGACTTCGATATTCTGTATTAGCCCAGCGTCGATGAAATCGCGTGTCGCGTTGGAAAAACTGCCAACATTGAAATGATCGGACAAGGGCACACCGTCGACGACTATCGCAACCCGATTTCCGCCGATGCCGCGAATATTGATGCCTTCCGTACCGAATCGCGTGCCCGAACCTTCATAATCGACGCCTGGAACATAACGCAATACATCACTTATCGATGTCGCGAGTTCATCGTTAAGATCGGCGCGAGACAAAACCGTTACGTTGGCGGCGATTTCTCGAATTGACCGCTTATCTTTGTGTGCGACGACGACAACCTGATCGACAAGCTCATCTGCCGGCATCGCCACGGCATCAGCCAGGACAACGGTCGGGCAAAAAAACGCGCCCGCTACCGCTATGGCGGCGGGCGCAAAAAAGGTACAAAGTGTTCCTCGCACGTGTGGATTGCTACCTGATAAGATCCAATTAGTTCCGCACCTTGCCAAATGCCACGGTCAATACCATAAGTAGGAACCCGTACCGACTGCCGAGTTTCTAATAACAGCCAAAGTCGTGATGTATGTATCTGATTATTAAGAATATTCACGTGACGTTCGCCACGCTCACAATCATTGGATTCTTGCTGCGAGCTTATTGGAAGGCGAGCGGATCCAACTTGCACCAAATTCGCGCAACAAAGATCGTACCTCACACGATCGACGCCCTGTTTCTCGCAACTGGAATCTGGCTGATCATGATGCTCGACATGAACCCTCTGCAGCATCCGTGGTTACTCGCGAAGTTCGTAGCCATTATTGCCTACGTGGGTCTTGGAATGGTCGCGTTTCGTTTCGGCTCAACTCCCCAGATAAGGTCGTTAGCCTTCGTCGGCGCGGTGGCGTCGTTCGCATTTGTCGTCGGGGCGGCCCTGATTAAGAGCCCAATGAGCTGGCTGGCCTTCGGCTAGTCTTGCGGAACCTCACCGGTACGCGTCGCTATTCTGGCGGCCGCGAGCAAGCGCGCAGTGTTAACAGGTTTGCTCATCAGCGTGCTGTTATCCACGGGCCGCGCGTCCTTGACGACTTTCGACGTATCGCCGCTGACGATAAATGCCGGAATATTCTGCTCGTAGAACTTGCGAATTTCGCTAACGGCCTCGACGCCGGTCGACCCATCGAGCAGATGGAAGTCCGAGACAATCAGCGCCGGTACCTCATCAAGATGCTTGATCAACGCACGCGTTTCGGTGGCTGATGCCGCGGTCGCGACGCTATAGCCCTCTGCTTCGAGCAACATGCCCCAGGCATTAGCAACGTTGACATTGTCTTCAATCAGAATCACCAGGCCGGAAACCGCATCTTCAGCAACGACGCCCAGGCCATCATCTTCATCTGCCGCTTCACTGTCAGCATCGACAATCGGCAGCTTCACGGTAAAGCAGGATCCGCTACCAGGATCGGATGTCACCTCTAATTCGTGGCCGAGCAAATCGGCCAGTCTGCGAACGATGGCAAGACCCAGGCCGAATCCTTCCTTGGCGCCGCCCCTTGCTCGAACCTGGTGAAACTCGAGGAATATGGCCTCGAGTTGATCCTCGTCAATGCCAATGCCCGTGTCTTCGACTTCAATATGGCAATGTCCGTCGCGCTCGACGCAGCGCACTGCGACGGTCCCCCTGTCGGTGTAGCGAATCGCGTTCGCAACCAGATTTTGAATAATCTCACTGAGTAAGTTGGGATCACTACAAACACTCGTATCGCAAGGACTGGACTCAAACTGCAAACCTTTGTGCTGCGCCTGTCGCCCAAATTCTGCCGACAGACGATCAACCAGTCGCTGCATCGGAAACTCTTCCAGATCCGGTGTTATTGCACCTGCATCCAGGCGACTGATATCGAGGAGCGAGTTCAGGAGATTCGTCATCGCGGTTAGCGAATGCTCCTGGCTTACGACCATCTCGAGCGCCCGCTCATCTTTGACCGTGCGGCGCAAAGCTCCGTTTAGAAGACTGAGTGCTTGCACCGGTTGTCTCAAATCGTGGCTTGCGGCGGCGAGAAACGCGCTATTGGCCTTGTTGGCCCGCTCAGCCGCCTCCTGTGCAGCAATAATCTCCTGCTCCATGCGCTTGCGGTTGGTGACGTCGCGGATAACGCTCGAGACAAATGACGCTTTCGGCGTCGAAACCGGGCTCAGGCTGATTTCAACAGGGAACTCGCTGCCGTCCTTGCGCTGGCCAACCAAATCCATCCCGGCCCCCATAGGCCGCAGACTGGGATCACCTGTGTAGTTCGTGCGATGGCTTACATGCGGCTTGCGGATTGAATCAGGCAATAGCATTTCAATTTTGTTGCCGAGCATCTCCGCGCGATCAAAGCCAAACATACGTTCTGCCTGACCATTGACGATCGCAATTTCGCCGGTATCATCCACAATGATCATCGCGTCAGGCGCTGATTCGAGCAGATTACGAAAATACGCCTCTGACTCGTCGGCCTGCAATTTGTCTGAACCCATTAATCCTGCCATAAGCACCACTAGATATTGTAAGTATACCGTCTTGGGGTGCGCTCATTGTTGGGTGAGGACGGGCAATAGGTACAATAAGTATCGTCACGTATGGGTATCGAGCCAGTACGCTGATAGCCTGCCTGCCGATTGGGCAGTGTTAAAAATCAATTAGGGGTCCGTCCATTGGACAAATCAGCTTCATATAACGACAAAGTGGTGCGGC
>CAYTNO010000089.1:0-7247 GCA_964439125.1 uncultured Woeseiaceae bacterium
GATGTGCTGCAGTTCGCTGCATCTCTCGAGGACGATTTTGAGGGTTCGACAGAATTCAACCTGGCCGCACGTCTGACCAAGACCGAGCTCAATGCTCGCGGCGCGGAGTGGCGCACGGATCTGCAGCTTGGCACAGACCCGCTGCTCTTCTCGGAATTTCATCAGCCTTTTGGTTATGACTCGAGCTTGTTTATCGCCCCTAGTATCGATATGCGTCAGTCGAACATCAACGCCTACATTCTGGATGACGCGGTAGCTCGATTACGTCTTTCGAACGTTGAAGCGGGTGTCGATCTCGGCACTGAAATCGGATCGTGGGGAGAATTCCGTATTGGTGCCTTTAGCGGCGCAGGGACGGCTCGAGTCAAGGTTGGTGATCCGGCTTTCCCCAATATCTCGTTCGACACCGGCGGGGTGTTTGCACAATTTCGAATCGATACTTTGGACAACGCGCAATTTCCACGCAGCGGTATGCGAGCTGATTTTCGCTGGAAGGAGTCGCTGACCGGGCTAGGTGCCGATGAATCATTCAACACCATCGAAGCGGACATCGCATCGACCTGGAGCCGCGGCAAGAACAGCCTGCAACTTGGTCTCGGCTACGCGGCGACGATAGATTCCAACAACTCGATTCAGGATTTCTTCCCGCTGGGCGGTTTTTTGCGCTTGTCGGGGCTGGAACGTGGGGAGATTAGCGGCCCTCATGCGGCCTTGGCAAAGCTCGTCTATTACCGTCGCGTGGGAGAATCAGCCGGCAACCTGCTTGATGTGCCGGTATATCTGGGTGCGTCGCTCGAGGCCGGCAATGTCTGGCAGACTCGCTCAGACATGAGTTTTGACACGCTGCAATTCAATGGCAGTTTGTTCGCCGGCCTGGATACCTACATAGGCCCGATCTATCTTGCAGCCGGCCTTGCAGAGGGTGGCGAGACAAATTTCTATCTGTTCATAGGTGCACCGCCGCGATAGAACGGTCTCTCCGGCCTAGCGAACAAGTTTCTCGAGGATCTGCGACGGCGAGTCGGTGTTGCGATAATAGCCGTGGCGCGTCGCCATCTTTTCGAAGGCCTGGTCACGCTCTGCCTCACTTGGATACCAGTGCAGCTTTTCCCAGTCATTACCGAGAATTTTTCGTATCGTGTCGTTGGGTGGCAGCGTAACGCGAATGCCGAAACGCCGATCAGCGCCGGCTGTAGCGGGGTCGACGAGATTGTGCTGATGGCAGTAGTCCACGGCGGTCGTCCTTATATAGCGCGGTCGGCAGTATACCGAAACTTCACGACTGGTCACCACGGTCTGATGCCCCTTCGCGGTCCGACCAGCGCAATATCCGGCGCGTGACAAACATGTAAATCGGTTTGACAGTGTGCATCCAGATTCTCGACGGTAGCGATGGTTTGGACAGTATCGCCAGTTCACGGGTAGTCAGATCATCCGGACAGTAGTAGCGCTTGTGTTTCAATAGATGTCGAAGGTCATCGTAGGCCAGAAGGCGAAACAGGCGCCCCCGGCGTGGCGCGAACCAGGCCAGTTGGAAATCAAGTATTCCGGCCGAGCCGTCTTCAAACACCAGTAGATTCGGCTCTTTCGCCAAGTCGTTATGCACAACGTTAGTTCGGTGCAGTCTTCGCAGCAGCTTTGCTGCATTTTTGAAATACGACAGACTTGTTGGCCTTGCTATGTGCATGGGCGAGCCGGCAAGGTAACTTCGCGTCAAGTGGTCGGACTTGATCGCAAGAAGTTTCGGCACGGCTTCTACATCAACCATCACAGCCAGAATGCGCGCTTCCCGCTGCAGCATTCGTCGCGCGAGCCAGCGTAACCAAACGCTTGCGGCGCTCGAATCACGCACAATGTGCGTCTGGCCATCGGCTGTGACAAGCCGAATTTCGCCGAACAGGTCCTTCTTGAGCAGCTTATTTTCAGCCATCGTATAGTCAATTATTGAGCCGGGGCGCTGGCGGTGCTCCCCCAAATTACAGAGAATACAACAGCGTGCTGCTCTGGAATGATCGATGACTGACAATTCCGACGAAAAGACGCCTGGTACCGAGCGTATCAGGCTCGATACTACCGGCGAATTCTTCAGCGTCGGCGCACCGCTACACGCCGTGCGGGCTGGTTATGTGCGCCGCGCCGCGGATAACGTGCTGTTTGAAACGGTCGTTTCCGGTCGTTATGCGCACGTCATCGCTCCGGGTCGTAGTGGAAAATCGAGCCTGGTCGCGGCGACCAGTGCCCGGCTGGAAAACAATGGCTTCAAAGTCGCAATTCTGGATCTTGAGCAGATTGGCGCACGTGATGCCGGAGCCGATGCAGGCCGGTGGTATTACAGCGTTGCTTATCGTCTGCTTCGTCAGCTGCGTATTCGAATTGATCTGCAAGACTGGTGGCAGGATAAGTCGTTTCTAAGTAATCGTCAGAGGCTTGTTGAATTTTACTCTGAGGTCATTCTGCAAAATATCTCAGAACGCGTTGTCGTTTTCATCGACGAGATTCAATGTATAGCCGGGCTGCAATTTGCAGATCAATTGCTGGCGAGTGTTCGCGCGGCTCATAACGCCCGCGCTACGGATCCGGAATTTGGTCGGCTGACTTTCGTACTGCTGGGTGAAAGCGATCCACTGAGCCTGATCGATGAACCGGAGCTGTCGCCGTTCAATGTGACTCAGCCCGTGTCGCTTGGCGATTTTTCGCGCGCCGATGTGGACCTATTCGCAACGGAGCTAGGCCTGTCGCCGCAAGACGCAGTCGTCGCACTGGATAGAGTCTATTACTGGACGGGCGGTCAGCCTTACCTTACTCAGAAGTTGGCGCGGGCGATTTCACGAGACCAGCTCACGACCGATATCGTGGATTGCGTCGACAAGCTCACAACGCAGCAGCTGGCCGGCCGCGCTGCTCTGCATAATGAACCGCATATGAGTCATATTCACCGCGAGATCGTTAGAGACACGAAGCGGTATGAGGCTCTATTAAATCTATACGGCAGGATCAGCAAAGGCATCGTCGTTGCGGCAGACCTGGGCTCGGCACTGCAGCGTCGGTTGATCGCAATCGGCCTGCTGAAGATAAATGAAGAAGGCAACCTCACAATCCGAAATCGGCTCTACGCCGCCGTATTCACAACGCGATGGGCGAACGAGAATCTGCCCAATAACTGGCGTACTCCGACCATTGCAGCTTTTGTTGTGCTAATCATCGTTGCGATACCTTTTTGGTATACGCAACTGTTGCCGCGATCCTATGTTGCTCTTCTAACATCTGACACGGTCGAACTAAGTGAGGCGAAAGATGCGTACATAAATTTTCGTTCGTTTCCCGGCCACGTCGCAGGCGCTGATAATCTCTACCGCAGCTTCGTAGAAGCAAGAGCCAGGAATGCTGCGGACGAGCGGCAGATTGAGGAAATCGCAGAGTTGGCGGCGATACTGCCCAATGCCGGGCGGATGCCCAACGAGCTGCGAGCGCAGTTCTGGGATCGGAAGCTGAACTCGGCGACCAGGAACGAACGCCGCGATGAAGCGCTGGTCGCTGCATTGCAGTCGCTGGTCTCGTCAACACCGAAGCGGCGTAATCGTGCCGCGATGTTGGTCGCGGATGACTACCCGCTGCTGCTCGCGAGTCTGGTCGAGAGCGCACGCGACAATGTCGTCTTCGACCCTGTCAACAAATTGCTAACCGAGACGCGCGCCGCTGAGGTATCACAATGGACGCTGGACCAACAAAGTCTGCAGCAGCGTGAGAGTTGGGCGATCACAGCTCTGGAAGTCAGTCCCCTGGTGCGACGCGTCATTGTTGACAGGGACGGTGAGCTTAGTCGAGTCGGTTTGACCCTTAACCTGAGTCACGCTCGGGCAAGCGACCTGCGAATAAAAATCATCGCGCCGTCAGGACGAGCTGTCGAAGTCAACGCGGGGATCGATCGGGCGTCTTCAAACCAGGATATCCGCATCCCGGCCACTCAATTGAGTGACCTGAAAGGTGAGTCGCTAAATGGAACATGGAGCCTTAGTGTTCGTGATGAAGAAATAGGCGTTGCCGGTCAATTGGTCGGCTGGAATTTGCAGCTCAATTCGCAAGGTCTTGTTGAAGATTTTCAGCGAGGCCTGAATATCTCCGATCCGGTCGAGCGCGAAACCGATAACTTATGGCTCAGTGATGATGGGCGCTATGCCGTCGCTCGTGCCATGCAAAGCGATAGTGCTCGCGTATGGGATCTCGCATTCGCTCAACCGGTTCGTGCGGTTGCTGTGAATGAGTTAGAACAACTGATTGGACTGAGTGCGGGCGCACGGTTGCTGGTCACCGCCACACAGGACGCGATCCATCTCTGGGATACAAACACGGGCAACCGGGTTGCGACGTTGCCCGTAGGTTCTGCAAGCGTGACGTCTCGGATCACCTCGGATGGAACCCATTTGTTCGTGCAGAATAACCGCGACGGCGATTCCGTGTTCGAGCTGTGGTCGCTCGATGACGCGGCTATCTCGGCAGAATTGGATAATGCCGGGACACCGGCGCTGGTATCGCTCGATGCAAGCGGCAGTCGTATCGCGATCGCCGACTACGACCGTGCAGTACGGGTTTGGGACTTGCGTGATGGAACGCTGATCGCCCAGGTGGATCTGTCCGAGCAACCGAGCGAAATACGCCTCGCTGCTGCCGGCGAAATGCTCGGCGTCGTATTTGGCGAATCGGGCGCATCACTCTGGCGTGTGGACCAACCACAGCATCCAGTGGTTGAAGAATTCGGCCACGGAAGCTGGCGGCTCGTTTTCTCGGCGTCCGGCTCGAAAGTCCTCATCGGCAGGGCGGATCACGGCTTCCAGATTTACGACAGCAGTAATGGATATTTACTTGGTCCACCGCTGGGATTCGGTAGCGGTGCTATCGACTCAATGCTCGCCTTTAGTTCTGATGAACAGATTATCGTTACAAGCGGGTCGAATAGTCTGACGCGATTCTGGCGAGTTCCGGCAATGCCGCCGCCCAATGTGCGTGCGGGCGTCGAATTCAGTCAACCGATCTGGCCCGTAGCGGGCGATGCGGTGGCGACAGTCACGCCGGATACGTCGACGGTGGTTATCGGAGACCGGCGAGGTAACGTGCATATTCTGCCTGCCAGTATTGACCTGGACGCGTTGGCGGCAGCGGCCGGAGACGTGAGTTTCTTCGGCCACAATGATGAGGTTCGAATTGTCGAAGTTAGCGCCGACGGATCCCGCGTCGCAAGCGTCGCTGACGACAATACCGTGCGTGTCTGGAATGTTGCGGACGGGCTACCCAAGCCATTTATCGGTGTCATAGAGGGCGATCCGGTCAGCAAGCTTGCGTTCGCTCCTGATGCATCGCTGATAGGAATTCTTAATGGCGCCGGCGCACAATTGATGAACGCAGAAACCGGTGCGATGCTTGCGCGTTTCGATTTGGGTGAGCACCATTCAGGGATCGCGTTCACCGATCTGAATCACCTGTATGTTGGCAGCGAAAGCGGGGCTTTGCGTGTTATTTCTCGTAGTTCTGGAGAGAACTGGAGTGTGCAGACTCTGTGGCAGGGCGAGTCGCCAATTCGTTGGCTTGAGGCGTCACCGCGATCCGAGTTCCTTGTACTGGTCGACGGGGAAAATGTGGTGCACCAATTCGATCTGCGAAAGGGTCGTATTGGCGAGTCCGTGCTGCAGTTGCCAAGCGCTGTAGAGGAGCTCGTATTCGCGCCAGGCGGGTCGCGCGTCCTGATCCGAACCGCACGTTGGATACATCGGGCAGGATCATCACCGACGGGGCTTGTCTGGATCGATGCCATTCTTGGGCCGAAAGCAGTCAACGGGGGTCACATGGTCTTCGGTTCGGATTCCAATTCGGCGGCGGCAACAGGGAATCGTCTTTACTTGCCCGTCGCCGGCGACGCTTTCGTTCGTCTGGTGCAACTGAATTTTGGAGACGACCAGGGCCCGGGTCTGTTTGGTAAAAAACAAAAATTAATCGAGGAGTGGTACCGTCGACTCGGTGTGCCGAGTGAAGATGAACTGTGAAATCGGCCGGCGGCTGGAATCAGCGCTGATCGCCGCGCAAGGTTCGTACCAACAACTCCAATCGGGCAGCTGTCACCTCACGGGCCGGGACTGCTTCGCCGACTGTAATCGGTACTCGTGCGAATAGTCGCCCGGGAATTTTCCGAGTGCCACCACCTTTGCGACGACTGAACCAACTGCCCCAAAGGCGTCCGAGAGAAACAGGCACGACTGGCACGGCTCTCCGGGCGATGATTTTCTCGATGCCCGGGCGGAAGCGCTGAATCTCGCCGTCCTGTGTTATTCCTCCTTCCGGGAAGATGCAGACGATGTTGCCGGCAGCAAGCTCTTCATCAACGCGCTCAAATGCTTCGTTCATTAACAGCTCGTCTTCCCTGGCGCCCGCAATTGGTATCGACTGCAGGTGCTCAAAGAAAAAGCGCAACAGCGGAATCTGGAAAATCCGGTAGTACATCACGAAGCGCATGGGCCTCTTGATCGATCCTGCCAGCAGGATGGGGTCCATGTAACTGACGTGATTGCAAACCACAACAGCGGGTCCTTTACTCGGTACATTCTCGAGTCCCGTTATGCGAATACGATAAAAGAGAGTGATCAGAACCCAGGCGAGAAAACGCATCAAAAACTCAGGCAACAAACCGTAGATGTAAACGGCAACAGCGATGTTGAGTACTGCAAGCGCCAAAAACAGTTCGGGAATCGAAAGCCCCAGACGTAGCAACACGACTGCCAGGACTGAAGCGGTCACCATGAAAACGGAATTGATGATGTTGTTGGCCGCAATAATTCGCGATAAATGTTGACGTTTGGATCGCTTCTGAATCAAGGCATAAAGAGGCACGCTGTAAAACCCACCAAATGCACCCAGTAAACTCAGGTCAATCAGAACTCTCCAGCTTCCGGGACGGCCAAGGAAGTCGCTAATGGTAGAAACTGCGAGTGAGTGAGCCGTCGGTTGCGCGAAGTACAGATCGACCGCGAAGAGGCTTAGCCCGATTGAGCCGAACGGCACGAGACCCAGTTCGATGCGGTGGCCAGACATGCGTTCGCAGAGCAGCGAACCAATTCCCACTCCAACGGCAAATGCGATTAGCAGACAGGTGGTTATTGTCGGGCTGCCGTTGAGCGTGTCCATCGTGTAAGCCGGAATTTGCAGAGTCATCGCGGAACCGAAAAACCAGAACCACGAAATACCGAGGACCGACAGAAAGA
>CAYTNO010000090.1:0-7205 GCA_964439125.1 uncultured Woeseiaceae bacterium
CCCAGGGGCTGCTTACGGCCAGAAGCGGACGGTCGATTCGCTAGCGGTCCTCCAGATTGAATCGCTTCCATTTTCGAGCAAAGTCCGTAAGGGCATCGCTCCCAGACAGCAGATCCGAGGCCGCTATCTTTGTGCCATCACCGATTCTCAAAATGCTTGTTTGTCGCCAATCAGAATGGTCAACGTCGATAATCTCGGTCCACGGGAAAGTGCGTATTTTTCTGATTGCCGTTGTCACCTCAAGGGTTTCATTATCGTATTCAAAGCGCGTCCGAAACGCTTCACACAGCAAGTATGGCACTCCCAGAACAGCCATCAGTATCAACAATATTAGGGCACCACGATCCTCGGGTGGATCGACGATGTTTTGAATCGTGATCAAAAGAAACACTACCGCCAATATCGCGATTGCGCCCCGCACCTTCCGGCCATATTCGACGATTGTTCGCGTGCCGTCAGCAGAGACCAAGGGTGGCTCTCCAGGCGCTAATGCGATCAAGACCGCAGCAGACAAGGCGCCCACAAATGCACCAATGGCTATAGGGTTCACGCGGATGGAACTCCCCGAACTTCTCTGTCTAAACCAACAGCAATCGAATGGCTGCTTTGGGTCACTAGCAGCCTCTCATCAAAAGAAGAATCATAGCATTTGAGTGTCCGGTACCACGGGTAAACCAGCCTCTGGAGTTCCCGCGACCTGACAGACATTTTTCTGGCTAAGCGGATGTCCTGCCCGGACCAGGTCAGGCGAGGGCGCTTTGGTACCGTCTAGCGGGCCTCCGGAGGGTTTGATATCTCGATACGCCGTCTTATCCAGTCGTCAATATCAGAATCAACCCATCCAACCGCGCGGGGGCCTAGTCGAATTTGTCGCGGAAAATCACCGCGGCGAATTAGCTCATAGAGGGTCGAGCGGGAGAGACCGGTTTGACCGATGACGTCCGGAAGACGAGAAATCTTCTGCCTTTTCATCATTTGACGTTAGTTTGGTAAGTGTCCAGGCACTAGTGTGAACCAATAATTTGCGCATGGCGCCCAGAAAGCCGACCAAAAGGTGTAGAGGTTTCTTCGAAAACAAAGTACCCCTGTGCATCTCGAAGCTAGGGGTAGATTTCGGGGTAACAAGAACTCTTTGAAGGGCAATTGTGGCGCATCCATTGGCCTGCAGCGTGACCTGCGATTCCGACCCTAGCCTCCATTTTTTCGTTCTATGTCCACCCGCCGTCTTTTTGCGGCTGCGACAAGCATCAGAATGGCAATAAAAGTGGGCGCCACTCCGCCCCCACCACTGCCTCCGGTACCTTTGTTGACGCCCACGTTAACGGTGCGCACTTTTGCGGTGTTGTTGCCGGCCCTGTCTGCTACTTTGTAGGAGATGGTTTGTGTGCCGACTGCAGATGAATTGATGCTGCCGGATACCTCGATATTGTCGCTTATGTCTCCGTCGACATCGTCGACTGCGGTTGCGCCTGGATCCACAAATTCCTGACCAGCCGCAATGTTGATCGTCGCGCCGCCGACGAGCTGTAGAGTTGGTGCTAATCGGTCACCCAGCCCCAGCCTGCCGATGCCGTTATTTGCGTGTATTTCCACTACGGTGGCGTCGCGA
The DNA here is from genome assembly GCA_964439125.1 of uncultured Woeseiaceae bacterium. Taxonomy (GTDB): domain Bacteria; phylum Pseudomonadota; class Gammaproteobacteria; order Steroidobacterales; family Woeseiaceae; genus UBA1847. The sequence continues at coordinate 1,610 of CAYTNO010000090.1, forward strand.
CCGGCTAAAACCAGGTCAAGCGATTCATCACCGTTGAAATCGACCAGAACGCCGCGCCGCATCCCATTGCTGACGATCTGCTCGGCGGCCAGCGTGAAGCCACTGGCTGATGACCCGAGATACAACTGATGAACTCCGGCCTCGTTGACCGCGACTACGTCGGCCCAGCCATCAGCATCCACATCCCCTGATAGCAGCGCTGTTACCGGCGAGGCACCGAACGAGCCGCCTGACGAAAAGCCGCCGTTTTCCTGCTGATACAGCACCATGTTGCCTGGCGTGCTCAGATCATCCCCGTCAATACCCAGCAACAGATCTACCGCGCCGTCGCCGTTGAGATCATTTACGCTGACCGTGGCCACGCTGCCATGGTTAAGCCGCGTGCGGCTGTAGTCCGTACCGTTGCCGCTGTTGTAGTGCAGATCCACGGCTCTGTCAGACGAGCGAACCACAATGAGGTCCTGATCGCCATCCTGATCAATGTCCGCAACTGCCAGGTCGAGACCGGCACCTGACGACAGAGAAGTCTGGTCAAACCCGCCTTGGCTTAGGCTGTGCAGGATTACCGTTCCGGACGAACCGGTCAGTAACAGATCCGACCGGCCATCGTTGTTCACGTCCGCCCCGATCATGTCATTCAGGACGCCTACAGCGCCACCGGGCAGCCGTTCTTCGCTGCTGAATGCGCCACTACCGTCATTAACAAATACTTCGGCTGTTCGTCCTGTGAGTCCACCGACCGCGATATCCAGAGAGCTGTCGCCATTCCAGTCAAGCAGCGTCACAGCGGAACCGCCAGTGTCGGAGCCCAAACCAACCCCGGGTGTGGTGACTTCCCGGTTGCCGTTGTTGGAAAAGATAAGCGTCTGACCTGCAGTTGCGACTATGTCGATTCTACCGTCACCGTTGAGATCGCCGGCGTCGACCCCGGCACCAGACACGCTGACTATCTGTGTCGGTCCTTCACTAAATTGGGCGACAACCTGAGCGCTCGCCAAATCCGTGTTGTTTTCGGGTATCGGGTCATCCGAACTTACGACGCCGATTAATGAATTGTCCCCGCCGGCGTCTTGTGTGCCTTCGACGATAATCGTCCTCGATGTCATCGCCGCGAGCGCTCCGACAGCACAGTTCATCTGTGGCGAACTGCTGCCGTTGCCAGTGATGGGGCAAGAGTCTACAGACGTCAGGGTCAATGATGGGCCGCTGGTCGCCCAGTTTGCGTTTAATTGCCCATCATCGAGATCTCCAGGACCTCTGTTTTCGATGCGAATATTCCACTGTGCAGTTTCCCCGACAGTGACCGGATTTTGTTCCAGGCTGATTGTGAGCGCCAGGTCGGCACGGTTATCCCGAGATATAAGAAGTTGAAAAGTGAGGCTCGCCGATGCACCCGCGCGGTCGGTAGCCGTAACCTCTACCGAATAAGGATCTGTTCTTACGTCAGAATTAACAGGAGTGCCGGACAAGACGCCGCTTGCCGAATCCATGCTCAAGGATCTGCCTCTTGGCAATCCGCGAACACTGAAACTCAGTTCGTCACCCTCGTCTGGATCGGCAAAATTGCCTGCGACTTGCAGTCGGTAAAAAGCGTCCGCGATTGCGCTCTGGTCCGGAACCTCATCAATCACGACTGGTGGAGAATTAGGTACGTCCTCGACCGAGATTTTGACGCTCGTGTCGCGTGAATATCCGGTGCCGTCGAACGCACGGTATTTGAAAGTATCACTATCGGATTTGCTACCGTCGTTTCGATACGTGAACGTACCGTCTTCTCTCAGTAACAGGACGCCGTGTTTCACGTCGTTGCTAAGAACGGCGATTAGCCTATCGCCCTCAATATCGAAATCGTTGTCGAGGACGCTGTCGGCGCCGGTCGTCAATCTATCGACGACGCCGCCGCGCGCAACTTCCGCCGAGTCTCTGACCGCAAATGGTCGCCAGCCACTCGCCCATAGATCAGCAGTGATGCCGAGCGCGACGACCGCAACGATTAGCCTGGCGCTATAGCGACCAGCCTTGATAAGGAATAGATTTTTCTGCACGACGCAGTCCCGTATTGTTTTAATGTTTGGAGGGTGGCGTTCCATCGAGTGTAGCGGAAAAGTGTTTCACGGAAAAGACATAACACTTCCGCTTATTATGGTAAATTCTTGAAATACAACAAGTTCTGATCTCGCGTACTGGTTTTGTTTGTTTCGTTCTGGTTTCCTGCGTTTTGATTCGTCATTTCGCGTTCTCGGACGGCCTCGGCCGGAAGCCATCCTGCATTTTGCTGACATTGACGAAGTCTACGCTTGCTCTTGTTACCGCAAATTGATACTGATGCCCGAACCACCTTCCTATGGTAGCCTTCGAACCCGGTCGATTGGTCGTAGATTCTTGGCCGGGCAAGATGGGGGTAACTACCAAAATAGGTTGCGAACCTGGCCTCCATTTTCCCTACGTCGCGCCCGGGTGGCGGAATTGGTAGACGCTGCGGACTTAAAATCCGCTGTTCGAAAGAACGTGCCGGTTCGAGTCCGGCTCTGGGCACCAAATCAGCGGCCAAAGGCCGCGCTTGCATTGCAAAAACGATCGCAGGAATACGCGCTAGTTATTCTTTGCGCCCTGATCAATCCAGACTTTGATCGTGTTGATCTGCTCTTCTGATAATGGCACTCCACGGCCCTCCGCCAAAGAGACATCGTGGTGAGGCGGCATCCGTATTTCCTTTGCGGTCTTCATCGCGATCACTCGATACAGATTGCTTGACTCGCTGCTTCCAGGAATTACGACCGTACCCAGACTTGTGCCCTCGAGAACGTCCTCGTAGGTGGCGACGCTGTAACCACTGGTTACCGAGCCTTCGCCAGCACGGTTGTGACAACTAAGGCAGGATTCGGTGAGAATCGGTTGTACGTCAGCGGAAAAACTAATCTGGCGCTCACAGCCGATGAGCCCGAAACACAATGCGACACTGCACAGTCTGAATACGATGTTCGCGGTCATGGTCTCGTCCTTCATGTTTGATTCGATCAAAACTAGTCTGGCGAAAAGAACGTAGCAATTGTGGCTTTCCGCAGCGTACGTCCGCTTAAGTCACACTATGAACGTTAACCATTTCACAGTTTTCGATAAAAACCAATGACTTATTAGACTTTTCTCGTGTGTTTTGGGACAAGAGAACCTGTCCAACGGAGACACGCGATGAAGTTCGGCACTGCCACAGCGAATATTGACTACCGGCTGCTCAACCGATTGAGCAATCTGGTCGTATGCAGCCGTTGCCTCAGCAATGGCAAGTTGACTCCGGTGCCACAGGTGATCTCTCCGCGGCACAAGCCGCGAAGCTTGTGTGTGAGTTGCGTCAAGCCCAGCCGGCAACGCAATGTACGGAAAATTTTGAAGCGACTTATTGCTCAGTAAAGACCGTTGCGGCACACTCGGCCTCGATGGCCAAACTCTACTTCTACTACTCATCAATGAATGCCGGTAAGTCCACGGCATTGCTGCAATCCAGTTACAACTACAAAGAACGGGGCATGAAAACCCTGGTGCTGGCGCCTGCCTTCGACGATCGATTCGGGGTGGGCAAGGTCACCTCGAGAATCGGTATCGAAGCAGAGGCGATAACATTTGTGGCTGAAGACGATTTGCTTGTCGCGATTGAAAAGCACGCCGAAGCCAATCCGCTGCATTGCGTCCTCGTTGATGAAGCGCAGTTCCTGACCAAGGCACAGGTGTTTCAGCTTGGTGAAGTGACCGACAAATTGAATGTCCCGGTACTTGCGTACGGTCTGCGAACAGATTTTCAGGGCGAGCCGTTCGAGGGCAGCAAATACCTGCTGGCGTGGTCGGACAACCTGAGAGAACTCAAGGCTATTTGCGATTGCGGCTCCAAAGCAACGATGGTCGTGCGCCTGGATCAGGACGGCAACGCGATTACTGAAGGGTCGCAGGTGGAAATCGGCGGGAACGATCGCTACGTATCAATGTGTCGCAAGCACTTCAAAGAAAAATACTTCGCCTGAATATTGCGGCTGGCGCCGCAGCGCATCAGATTCCCGATTTTGGAAGGTTTTCCGGCGGGGCGGGCAACATCTCGGTGTTTTCCTCCGCGAGTAGTTTGCGCATATCGCCGAGTGTCTTCATGACCGTGGTATCAACGAACTCGTTGCCGTCGAGTGAGCCGCGCTTCGTCGCATGCGGATCGTCGAACTTGATTCGATGATGGCCCACGGTGATGACGTCGTCGTGAATGAGTACATGGTTGGATATGCGTCGAGAATTAACGAACGTGCCGTTGCTGCTGTTGAGATCCATGAGAAACGTCGAACTACCATGGCGCACAAGCAACGCATGGTGGCGACTGATGAATTTGCTGCTTATTGCAATGTCGTTATGATCGGAACGGCCGATTAGCAACCGTGACATATCGAAGGTCAACTCACGGATCGTTTCGCCATCATGCGAAACGTAAAGCGTCGGCGGGCCGGGTAGCGCCGTAGATTGTTGTTGCGCCTCTGCGAGTTCGGCATCGTCCCAGGTACCGTTTGGCAGTGCGGGGCTCTCGATCATTTCGACAGCCACAGGCAATGTTTCTGACTTGGCCAGAGCGAGCAACGCAATGCGGTCGACAATGCCGGGCCAGCCGCTAGAGGATCGCCATAGCTCGATGCAGACAGACCGTGGGAAAACGAATTCCGGCATCAGGCTGCCCGCGCCACGCAGCTTTTCGTGCACGTAGTGCACTACCTCTTCGCTGGTCATCGGGTGCAAATGAAAGTCATGCAACAGTCGCCCTGAAATGCACTCCATCGCCGGTGAATCGATAATCGTCTGCAAGGGTCTGTCGCTAACGAGAACCATTTTTAGTGCGCTGGTATTTCGCACCTGGAGCGTTGCCAGCTCACAAATTGCGCGCAACGCGCTCGGATTTAGACCGTGAGCGTTTTCGACAATCAGGATTGGAGGCTCTTGCGACGCTGCTTGTTGCAGCGCAAATACGCGCAACATGCCCAGCAATTCGTTCGGCGAACTATGATCGAATGCGTAACCGAATTGCCTGAGGGCAGCTTCAAGCAGCCCGGTGGTGTTGAGCCGGTTACCATCGACAACAGCATGGGAACTCTCTTCGGGGAGCGAATCGACGAACTTGCGGATGATGGTGGACTTGCCTGAAAGCGTCGGGCCTTGCAGCAGGCTCAGACCTTTGGGCGCCGCACAGGTTTCGTCGAGAACCTTGAGTGCCTGCTCATGAGACGCGTACGATAGCGTCGACAATGGCTTGCCGTGGGTTGGAAAAGGTTGTTCGTAAAGGCCAGCTGCCCCTAAGTCCATAAGTATTAACTCGCAGACGCCATCTCGCGTAATATTCGGTACCCTTGGTTCCCCGATCGATCTTTTTATGAAACTCTTAACCGGCCGATCAGTCTACGACTGTGCTCGGAGGGTTGTAAACCGAAATGCAACGTTTCCTTGTCGATCAAGAGGACACAGCGTAAATCTCGGATAAACCTTAGGTAAGGAATGCAATAGGTTGAAAAATAACAATGTTTATCAGCTGTAAAAATACTGTCGGCCATCTGCGACGAGACGTAAGGCATTGACTACT
>CAYTNO010000091.1:0-7164 GCA_964439125.1 uncultured Woeseiaceae bacterium
TGCCAGTGCTGCGCGTTCCCTGCCGTATTTTTCGTAGATGTACTGAATGACTTCCTCGCGACGCTCATGCTCGAAGTCGACGTCGATATCCGGCGGCTCGTTACGTTCTTTCGATATGAAGCGCTCGACAAGCATGGCCATACGGCCTGGATCGACCTCTGTGATGCCCAGGCAAAAACACACGGCCGAGTTCGCGGCAGAACCACGCCCCTGGCACAGGATATTTTGCGAGCGTGCAAACGCAACGATGTCGTAGACCGTCAGAAAGTAAGGTTCGTATTTGAGGTCGGCAATCAGTCGGAACTCATGTTCGACAAGTTCGATAACTTTTCGCGGCACCCCATCGGGCCAGCGTCGCCGCATACCCTGCTCTGTCAGGCTGCGCAGATAACTTGCCGGTGTCTGGCCATCGGGAACGATTTCGTCCGGGTATTCGTAACGCAGTTCGTCGAGCGAAAAATTAATGCTGTCCGCTATACGCACCGTCTCGGCAAGTAGCTCGCGCGGATAAACATGTTGTAACACTTGCAGAGAACGCAGGTGTCGTTCGCCGTTCGGGTAGAGTGCAAAACCGGCCTTATCGACAGTAACGCCTTCGCGTATCGCCGTTAGCGTGTCCTGCAAAATGCGCCGTGACCGACAATGCATGTGCACATCACCGCAAGCAACAAGCGGTAGCTTGAGTCGTTGCCCTTCTGCACGAAGTTTTTCCAGCTGCTGGCGTTGCCGCCCGTCAGCCAGCAACTCAACGGCAATCCACAGGCGGTCACGAAACGTTTCGCGTATCCAGTGATCTTCGACATCGAGCGACAGCGTTGCATCGGGCACCCAGAGCACAACGCAACCGGGTAAGCCCGCTTCGAAGACAAGACGAGTTAATGCGTACGAGCCTTTATCCGCCGCTCGACGGGCTTTCGTCACAAGCTCGCAGAGCGCCGCATAGCCCTCGCGATTTTGTGCCAGCGCAACAAGCTTGCGACCACTGCGTAACTGCAGCTCAGAACCAAAGATGATTTTTTTAAGGCCGTGTTGCTTCGCAGCCGTGTGTGCGCGCACGATGCCCGACATCGAACACTCATCAGTAATAGCGAGTGCCTCATAGCCGAGTGCGGCAGCAGTTTCTACGAGCTCTTCAGGGTGGGATGCACCGCGCAGGAAGGTGAAATTACTGAGTGCATGCAGTTCGGCATAGCCACTCACCCGAAGAAGCCGTGCAGATACCAGGTCAACTCACGGCTGCGCTTGCGAAACACCCATAAACGTATGCCATGCGGATTAACCGCCGTGAAATAGTCGCGTGCGATACCGTCTTCATCCCACCAGCCAGTCTCCAGCCGCTCGGGACCTTCGAGTAAGGTCAGGCGCCCCCGGTGCAACGGATAGCCGTCCTCGGCAGCTAACACAGCAGGTTCGGGCAACATCCACAGCGGGCGCTGCAGGCTCTGCCTGAGTAATGAGGTAGTTGTGTTCACCTTCCCCCCGAGCAGGCTGTGCCAGCGCCAGGCGAGTTGTGGCCGATGCTCTGCAACCGTCGTGACACCCGAGACAGACTGGTTGCCGACACGCGCGGCCAACCGCTCGGCGAGTTGCGCCATCGAGTACCGCAGCTTTTGCTCGCGGATCTTGTCATCAAACCTCAGCCGCCCCGACTCGGCACACAAAGCCTGGCTATGGCCACCGCGCAAGCGAACCGTGATGACGGGCTCGGGTAATGTCAGTTGTTCGAAACGGATCCGCAGTAAATCAAACCAGTGATCTGCCGACCGCTCCGACTCGGCGCAACCCAGCGTTAATTGCGTCGCGGGGCTGCGCAGGTGAAAGAAACTGAATAACACACGTTGCGTACCGAGTTGCCGCGTCAATAGAAAACGTTCAAGCGAAAGTAATAATTCCCGACAGATAGCCAGTAACAACTCGCGGTCACTTTGCTCCTCGGTCATCTCATGGTCGGCACAAAAACGTTCGGGCGCCCGCCAACTGCTACGCGGATCTGGCAAGCGCCCCAATGCCCGGTCAAGTTCGATTAATCGTTGCGGCCCGAAACGTCGTGCGAACCCATCTCTGGGCAAACGCAGGCAATCACCGACACTTCTGATGCCCATACCAACGAGTGATTTGCACACCGTATCGGGCCAGTCGAAACAGCTCAGCGGTAAGCTGCGTAACGCAGCGCCCAGGTTTACCGGCTCACGAATGCAGGCACGGCGCCGACCCCTTGCAAGCCAGGTCGCCGCAAGCGGTGTTGGCGCGATGGCCAGTAATGCGCTGAAGCCTTGTTCTTCAAGACCCGCGGCAAGTTGCTGCCGCAAGCGCAACAAACCACCGTAAAGCCGCAAACTGCCGGCGATCTCCAGCAGCAAAATATTGCTGCCAGCGAAACAAACGACAGATGTAAATTGCTCAAGCCACGTTGCCAGGTGTTCGAGTACCTGTTGTTCGGTAAGCCGGTTGCGCTCCTCAACCCTGAGCGTTGGTAAAAGTGCGAGTGCCGCGTTCGCCGACTGACCCGACATGACGCCAGCAGCCTCCGCTGCTGCCGAAGCCAGTAACACGCGATGAATGCCCTTCTGTTCCTCAACCACCACCCTGGCCTCATCGCCAGTCCCACAAGCCTCGAGTGGCAGGTTCGGCAGGTAGACACAAAACCACAGCCGTTTGGGAACAGTTGCCGTTACAAACTTCGGGGCTGCCTTTGGCTCCGCAAGCGGCAGCGAACGCTGTCTTAGCAGCCCCTTATTGGAGCGATGCTTAGGTGCTGTCGACATACGCTAGAGCACATCATGCAACACGGCCGGTCGACCGCCACGGCTTTTCAAAATGGAAAGACGCGTGCCTGCAGCACTCGATTGCAACTCAATACGAAGAGCCGCAGCAGAAGCTTCGCTGCGAACAGCCGCAGGGCGAAATGCGATAGCCCAGCTGTTGCCCTTTTCGGCTGCCAGCTGCAAACGCCGGCCGGCCTGGTCGTCGAGCGCTTCGGGCCACAGCAACACGGCGGCGCAGGTACCCGATGCCAGTGCCTGTTCGGCCGACCAGAGCATTTCGTTGTCATTTTTCGGCCGCACGATAAGCATCCGTGACAGATCTATGCCCCATTGCTGTAACGCGGGTGGATACGGTTGAAACGGCGGTGCCACCCAGGCTATCCAGCCAGGCTCGAGGAAGTCTGCACTGCTATCTTCGGCACTGAGCTGCGCCAGTGCCGGCATCAGCAAGCGCAGCTCGCCGATACCGTATTGCTCGACAAGAATTTCAGTTAAGGAAGATTGTGGCCAGCCGCCGCCGGGAAGGTGACGATCGAGTGCCTCGTAGCCACTTGCCAACCCCGTGTTTGCATGTGCCCGGTTATGCCCACGCCAGACGCGCGGGTTCTCAAGCAATTTGTCGAGGGAGGTTGAATCACGCTGCATCGCATAAACGCCTAATGCAATGGCATACCATCACGGATAACGCCAACGACAACACCTTCGATGACCATCATCTGCTCCGTGAGGTCGACATGTATCGTGTCGAAGTCTTCATTCTCGGGCATCAACTCAACAATCGAGCCCTTCTGGCGATAACGCTTAACAGTGACTTCATCGTCGAGCCGGGCAACAATAATCTGCCGGCTGCGAACTTCGGGTGTGCGATGTACCGCCACGAGATCGCCATCGAGAATGCCGGCATTTTTCATACTCATGCCATGCACCCGCAACAGGTAATGCGGTTTTGGATTGAACAACTGAGGATCGATCCTGTAATGCGTCTCGATATGTTCCTCGGCGAGGATAGGACTACCGGCCGCAACCCGACCAACCAGCGGCAAACCTATTTGGTCACGTAGCGAGTCCTTAAGCTGGATACCACGCGACGCACCGGGTATGAGTTCGAGCACGCCCTTCTTCTGCAGAGCACGTAAATGTTCCTCGGCTGCATTGGCCGACTTGAAACCGAGCTCGCGAGCGATCTCGGCACGCGTCGGTGGCATGCCGGATTCGGCGATAAAGTCTTGAACCATCTCGAGAATTTGTGATTGTCTGGGGGTTAGTGGTCGCATTTAAGCAGTCCTGTATATATTCACAGTGCATGTGATTATATACAGTACTGCGATCAGTGCAAGCACAACCAACGAACAGGCTCATGGCGAACCGCGTTGAGAATGATTTACATCGCGACTGATTTGTCGCCGGTCAACGACAAACTGCAATAAAAACAGTGATTTTCATTGCGACCGCGCGCAGATTGGGAAATAATGCGCCTGCAATTATATCCCCACAGAGGAACTTTGGATGATGAACAAGACTGGACTCAAATTAAGTGCATTGCTGCTCGTTGGCGCACTCGCAACAGGCTGTGTAAACACAGCAGAAATCGAAGCAACGGCTAACCGTGCCGCTTCAGACGCAGCCGCTGCTGCATCTGCTGCCGAGGCTGCTCGTGCCTCTGCTGATCGCGCTGCTCAATCTGCAGCTGCCGCTCAGAGCACTGCTGATCAGGCGCTCTCAGGCGCAACAGAAGCTCAGGCTTGCTGCGAAGCAAACCGCGAGAGCATGGAACGCATGTTCAAGAAGACGATGTCGAAGTAACACAGACTAAGAGCTTCTATTGAGACGCCGCGCTTGTCGCGGCGTTTTTTATTCCCTCTCCGACGGCCGTCGGGATGCCATCAGATCGATCAATGATTTGCTCGGCAAGATACCAGTCCAGTCGCCCCGCACGCACTCCCGTCACGGCGATGAACTGTTCCGTCACGTAGGTGAGCGGATCTTTGCCAGCGACTTCGACAGACACGGGCGCATCCACCTCGTCTACAACGACCTCATCCTGCGTCGGCTCATCGACCGTCGGTGCCGCCATCTCCAGAATCGGATGAGCTTCCATAACAAGCTCATCGCCACTCCAGCCAATCTTGACGGGCTCGTTGATAATCCGCACGGCCGTGTTAGTACCAACCTGGCCAAACAGATACCTGATGTCTTCCGGGAACATTCGCACACAACCATGTGTGACGCGCATGCCGACGCCAGCTGGCCGATTCGTGCTGTGAATCAGGTAACCCGGCAAACCCAGGCGCATCGCAAACTCACCGAGCGGGTTATCCGGCCCGGGCGGCACAATACGGGGCAGCGGATCGCCGTCTGCCGCGTGTTCGTCGAGTACTGACTGCGGCACATACCAACTGGGGTTACGAACCTTGGAAATGACTTTGGTCAGACCCAGCGGTGTTTCCCAATCCATGCGACCGATACTGATCGGATACGTCATGACGTACGCCGGCTCGCCCTCCTTTGGTTTGGGAAAATAGTAAAGACGGTATTCAGCAAGGTTTAGCACCACGCCAGTGCGTATACCGGCCGGCAATACGAAACGCGTCGGCAAGATCACCTCGGTACCTACACCGGGAACCCAGACGCTGACGTCGGGGTTGGCTCGTACGATGTCCTGATAGCCGAGCCCGTGGCGGCGCGCAATATCGATAAGCGTGTCTTCGTGACGCGCGGTTATGGTCGACATCGCACCGATGACGTCATGCCCTTGCGGCGGTAATTCATAGATCTCGGCACGCGATGTGTCTACGACAGCAGCGCAGATAAGCAATACGACCAGGCCTAGCTGCCTCACTGACCGGCCTCATCAGCGCCAATCACTTCGGTTTCGCATTCGGCTGCAGCAAGCCATTCCTGCAGCGCCTCGCTTTCGAGTACGCGATGTGGGTAAAAACCCGCGGAATCCGGCAAGTTGATGCCGTAAGTGCGAAAGCGCAGCACGACAGGCGCAAACATGGCATCGGCAATTGTGAAGTGACCGAACAACCAACCATTGTCGCCGCTGAAACGACGGTGACAATCAGACCAGATCGCGATAATGCGGTCGATATCGTGAGCCAGTTCATCCGGAAGATGAACCTTACGGCCCATCGCACGGCAATTCATGGGCATGCCTTCCCTGAGGTCGAGAAAACCCGCGTGCATCTCGGCGCTGATGCTGCGCGCGTACGCACGAAGACCAGCGTCTTCCGGCCAAAGTTTTTTATCTGGCCAGCGCTCAGCGATTGTTTCACTGATCGCGAGCGTATCCCAAATTGTCGTATCGCCAATTTGCAGGATAGGAACGGTTCTGCCCGCCTCGAACTCCGCTATTTCATGCGCTGTCGTGTCCGTATCGAGCAAGATTCTGTGTTCATCGAAGTCGATACCGGCTTCTTTGAGCAATAGCCACGGCCGCAGCGACCAGGATGAGTAATTCTTGTTACCGATTATGAGTTTAGGTTTCATGTCCGTGCTTCTGTTTGCCACGCCGTATGGTAAACCATTGATACGTCTCGCGTCGTGCGCCAATTGGAATTTTGGTCGGTTCTGCGATTGACCCTGTGCCAATCGCTCGGTAGCCTGTTGAGCCCTCATTCGATAACTGGCACACGCCATGGGCCTAAAACTCTCATTTGAACTCAGCGATCGCGACTTGCTCTACTTTCGGAAGGCACTTAAGCAATCACGAGAAGCGGTTCGCGACGCCGAAGAGCAGGAGATTGTCGGCGCGGTTCTGCATGTCCTGGAAGAAATTCGCGGCAACGAGCCGTTACCCGACTTCGTCGCAGAACGAATTCCGCAACTCGAAACGTTAATTCAGATGCTGGCTGATGACGAATGGCAACTACCAAACACCGATCGCGAACGCCTGCTCGCAATGTTCGTCTATTTCAGTGATCCGGAAGACATCTTGCCCGACGACATTCCGGTCATCGGTTACCTTGATGACGTTATTATCATCGAACTTGTTACTCGCGAACTGAATCATGTCCGCGATGCCTATGATGATTTCTGCAAATTTCGCCGCGAGTTTGACGAAGAACATGGCACAACGATCGACGGCGCTATTCGTCGCGATCGCCTGGATCGAAAACGACAGGAACTTCATCAACGCATGGCGCGTCGCACAAAACAAACGAGCAAATTCGGGATTTGGGAAAGCTGAGTGTTCGGGCTTTAACTACAAACGCATCAGCACGGAGCCCCAGGTAAAGCCACCGCCAAACGCTTCCATCAAGACGAGCTGCCCGGGTTTGACTCGACCGTCACGCCGACCAACATCCAGCGCCATTGGCACCGAAGCGGCCGATGTATTGCCGTGATCCTGCACCGTAACAATGACTTTCTCCATTGGCAGATTCAGTCGTTTCGC
>CAYTNO010000092.1:0-7125 GCA_964439125.1 uncultured Woeseiaceae bacterium
TGCTGCTCAGAAGTTCGTCGTTACTTCGGACAATCAGTTCGGTAGTGACAATGAAAACTTGCCAGCGGCAATCATGGGATCGATACGGGAAGGGATTGCGGACGGCAAGGGCGCGTATCGTGTCGACGACTGGTTTGTCGAGCCGGTCGTCGGAAGTAATTTCAATATTGCGGTATTCGGGGCGGGTCATGTCGGATCCGCGGTCGTGGCATCGCTATCGAGCCTGGACTGCAATATTCGCTGGATCGATAGTCGCCGCAATATCTTCCGCAACACGCCGTCGAACGTGCGCGCCATAGAAAGCGGTGAACCAGCGTTAGAGGTTGCAGCTATGCCACTCAATAGTTGCTACCTCGTCATGACCCACAGCCATGCTATCGATTTCGAAATCTGCGATCGGATTCTCCGGCGCGGTGATGCAGCGTATTGTGGCTTGATCGGATCGGTGTCGAAGCGACGCCGCTTCGAGAAACGCTTCCGCGAGCAGGGCATGCCGCAGACTGTCATTGACGAGCTTGTTTGCCCGATTGGCGTCGACGGCATCAGCGGTAAGAAGCCCGCGGAGATTGCCGTGTCCGCCGCGGCCGAAGTGTTGCAGGCTTACGAGCGGGCGGCGCTGCACGGCAGTACAGCGTATCCTGACAACGTTCTTCCCATCAGGCAGTAAACAGCATGGAAGCTTATTTCGTTGACTGGCTCAACCTGCTCGCGCGATGGGTGCATTTCATCACCGGTGTCGCGTGGATAGGCTCGTCATTCTATTTTGTCTGGCTCGACAACCACCTCGAGGCGCCGGCATTACCGGCCGACGACGAGAAAGGCGTGGGCGGTGAGCTTTGGTCTGTTCATGGCGGGGGCTTTTATCACTCACAGAAATACCGGGTCGCACCTCAGGTCATTCCAGATACATTGCACTGGTTCAAGTGGGAAGCATATTCGACGTGGCTGTCCGGCATGTTCCTGCTTGTCGTGGTCTATTGGTACGGCGCTCAGGTTTATTTGATCGATCCCGCAGTTGCCGAGCTGTCACCACTGCTTGCTGTCGGGCTTGCGGCCGCGTTCATTGTAGGTGGCTGGATCATCTACGATCTGCTGTGCAAGTCGCGCCTGAGCAGCAACGAAAAGTTATTTTCCGGCGTGTTGTTGGCGCTGGTGTCTTTGCTTGCCTGGGGTCTGTGCCAGTTATTTGGTGGCCGAGGCGCGTACATCCATTTCGGTGTCGTGCTCGGAACCATCATGGTGGCGAATGTGTTTTTCGTCATCATTCCCGGGCAGAAAAGAATGCTGGATGCCGCCGGGCGTGGTGAAGCGCCAGACCCTTGGGACGGTATTCGGGCGAAGCAACGTTCAGTCCACAACACCTATTTCACGCTGCCCGTCTTGTTCGTCATGACAAGTAATCACTTCGCGATGACCTACAACCACCAGTACAACTGGGTCATCCTGATCGCAATCGCATTGGCGGGCGCGTTGATTCGTATCTACTTCGTTGCTCGCCACAAAGGCAGGGCATCAATCGTGCCGGTCATTATCGCCGCCGTGGTTCTTATGGGCGTTGCGGCAATGATCGCTCCGCGAGCAGAAGGCCAATCCGGCGCGGTCGTCACATTCGACGATGTCCGCACTGTGGTGCAGAATCGATGCATGCCCTGTCATTCAGAAACACCGACGCACCCGGCGTTTCCCGCCGCTCCGGCCGGCGTCGTTCTGGATACCGACGCACAGATCGTGACCGAGGCGCTGCGTATTCACCAGCAGACTGTTTTGAATCGCTCCATGCCTATCGGCAACCTGACCGGCATCAGTGAGGAAGAGCGCAACATCATTGGTCGCTGGTACCAGTCGGTTGGAGAGAACAAGTGACCGACGAAACCTATCCGAGAGATCTGCACGGCTACGGCCGACAAGTTCCAGACGCGCAGTGGCCCAATGGCGCGCGTGTCGCAGTGCAGTTCGTCATCAACTACGAGGAAGGTGCCGAAAATTGTGTGTTGCATGGCGACTCAGCGTCGGAGGCCTTCTTGTCTGAAATCGTAGCGGCCGAACCGATTCATGACCAACGTCATATGAATATGGAGTCGCTCTATGAGTACGGTGCCAGGGCCGGGTTCTGGCGTTTGCACCGACTTTTTACGAGCGTGGGCCTCCCTGTCACGGTATTTGGCGTCGCCATGGCGCTTGAGCGCAATCCTGGTGTTGTGGCGGCAATGCAGGAAGCTGAGTGGGAAATTGCGAGCCACGGTTATCGCTGGATCGATTACCAAAGTGTCGCTGCAGATACTGAACGCGAGCACCTTGCAAAAGCCATCCAAATTCACACGCGCGTAACGGGCGAGCGGCCGTTGGGCTGGTACCTGGGTCGCTGTAGTCCGCAAAGCCACGGCCTCGTGGCCGAGGAGGGGGGTTTCGTCTACAACGCCGACTGCTACGCCGACGACTTGCCGTACTGGGACTATGCGCAGGCAACACCGCAGCTGATGGTGCCCTATACCCTCGACGCCAACGATATGCGTTTCACGACTGCCCAGGGCTTTAACTCGGGACAGCAGTTCTTCGATTACCTGAAGGATTCCTTCGATGTGTTGCACGCGGAAGGGTCGCGCATGATGTCCGTCGGTTTGCATTGCCGCATCGCAGGGCATCCCGGGCGTGCGGCAGCCGTGGCGCGGTTCATTGATCACGTTGCTGGTCACGACGATGTCTGGGTTGCGCGCCGCATTGATATCGCGAATCACTGGCGCAAACATTTTCCGGCGGAATCCCGATGAAGCTGGATTACAGTGAATTTGTTAATCGTTTCGCTGCGATCTACGAGCATTCAGCCTGGGTCGCAGAAGAGGCTGCGTCGGTTACTACCGAAATTGATGACATCGAGAAGCTCGCAGAGCTTATGGCTGATTGCGTCGATAACGCATCGACGTCAAATCAACTCGAGTTGATTCGCGCACACCCCGATCTCGCCGGCAAGGCTCAGGTGGCCGGAGAGCTAACCGAAGAGTCGACGAGCGAACAAGCCAGCGCCGGACTGGATCAATGCTCGCTCGAGGAATACGAGCGATTCCAGACACTTAACACGGCCTATCACGAGAAATTCGGTTTCCCGTTTGTTATGGCAGTCAAAGACAGCAGCCGCGAAGAAATACTCGGCGCATTTTCTGACCGGCTGGAGAATGACCCGGCTACAGAATTTGAAACCGCGCTAGCCGAGATCCACCAAATCGCCCGTTTGCGGCTGCGATCGATGGAGGTCGGCTGATGACGATCGAGCGGCAACCGTTCCACAAGTGGATTCAACTCGAGCAACCGCGGTTGGGGACTCGTGTGACGTTTGCAACGGATGAATTTTTCGCCGCAAAAGAGCGCTTGATCGAACCACAAGAGCCGCTATTTATCGATGACAAATACGACGATCACGGCAAGTGGATGGACGGCTGGGAAAGTCGTCGCAAACGTGTCCCGGGTCACGACTTTTGTGTCGTTAAACTCGGCCTGCCGGGGGTCATTCGCGGCTTCGATATTGATACGCGTTTTTTCACAGGAAATTTCCCTCCCGAAGCGTCGATTGACGCGTGTGTGAGCGACAGCGACGTACCTGAAGATGGCTGGGTTGAGCTTTTGCCCAAAGCGCCGCTGCAGGGAGACGACCACAACTACATTGCTGTCGATAACGATCAGGCCTGGACGCACCTGCGCTTGAACATCTTTCCTGACGGCGGCATTGCCCGCTTGCGGATTTACGGCGAGATTCGACCGGCATTTTCGTCCGTCACTGGTGTTATTGATCTCGTCGCGCTCGAAAATGGCGGCCGCGCCATCGCTTGCAGCGACGAGCACTATGGCAGCATGCACAACCTCAATGTCGCCGGTCGCGGCGTGAACATGGGTGATGGTTGGGAAACCGCACGACGGCGCGGGCCGGGCAACGACTGGGTAATCCTCGCGCTGGGTCATGCCGGAGAAATTGAGAGGATCGAAGTCGATACCGCACACTTTAAGGGTAATTACCCTGACAAAGTCGCGATAGAAGCGGCGATGTTTGCCAGCGATACAGAGGCTGTCGCAGAAGATGGTGTCTGGCAACCGTTGCTTGCGGAAACCAAGCTCACAATGGACAAGCAGCATTTCTTCGACAATGAGCTCGAGTCCATTGGCGGAGTAAGCCATGTGCGCGTATCGATTTACCCGGACGGTGGCATTAGCCGCCTGCGGCTGCACGGTCGACTTGTCGGTGAAAAATAGACGATGGCCATTACGCTGAAACCAGAACCACTTACCAGCGAACGATTCGCGCTTTATGGCGATGTCATAGAGACTTCGATCGATCGCACCGCGGCGATGAACGCTGAACGTTTCCAGCGCTTTGATGATTTGTGCAATGTCGATATGAAGGACGAAGGCAGGGTCGCGATAAGTATCGCCCGCTGCCGCGTCGCGACGTCCTTGCCGCTGCGCATCGATATGGTCGAGCGGCACCCGCTCGGCAGCCAGGCGTTCGTTCCTCTGACGCCGTGTCGCATGGTGGTGGTTGTCGCACCGCCCGAAGAGAGTGTGGACGCATCGGATCTAAGGGCATTCGTCAGCAACGGGCGCCAGGGCATTAACTACCATCGCGGCACCTGGCATATGCCACTCATTGCGTTTGATGCGGGTCGGGAATTCCTGATTATCGATCGCGCCGCCGATACCCCGAACTGTGACACTCATGATCTCGATGAGCCTGTCATGTTGGTTGAAGGTTAGCGATGCAGCAAGCGTTTCGAGCTTCGATATTTCATTGCCTCGCTGATCCAGGCGAAAAGGCGTCGGCGGCGGCGGTCGAGTTCCTCGAGGATGGTGTGCTCGTCGTTGAAGACGGTGTCGTTGTGCAACTTGGTTCTGCAGAAAAAGTCTTGCCGACGCTGGCTCCAGTGGTGGCTGTCGAAGACCTGAGCGGCAAATTGATACTGCCCGGCTTCATTGACTGCCACGTGCATTTTTCACAGCTCGACATCATTGCATCATACGGGGAACAGCTGCTCGACTGGCTGAACCGGTATGCCTACCCGGAAGAGGCGCGGTTTTCGGATAAGGGACACGCGGATGAAGTTGCGGACGCGTTCGTCGATGAGCTTTTGCGTAACGGTACAACTACGGCGCTGGTCTTTGCGACGGTTTTTCCGCAGTCTGTCGATGCGATCTTCGAGGCAGCCGCAGCGCGAAATATGAGGCTGGTCGCGGGCAAGGTCCTGATGGACATTAACTGCCCCGAAGAGCTTAGTGACGATCCGGCTTCCGCCTACAGCGACAGCAAGGCGTTGATTGAGCGGTGGCACGGCAAAGGGCGGCTCGGCTACGCAATAACGCCACGATTCGCATTGACCTCAAGTGAGGATCAGCTCGCGGCGGCTGGGCGTCTTGCCGCCGAGTACCCGGATACATGGGTGCACACGCATCTCGCGGAAAACACCGCGGAGGTTGAAGAGATCGCGACCCAGTTTCCGTGGAGCCGCAGCTACCTGGATGTGTATGACCATTTCGGTCTGCTGCGCGAGCGCTCGATATTCGCGCATTGTTTGCACCTCGATGCAGCTGATCGCGCCCTGATGGCCGAGAAGGGCGGTGCCGGAGCATTCTGCCCGACGTCGAATCTGTTTCTCGGTAGCGGTTTATTCGATCTAAAATCGATGCACGATGCAGGTATTGGCGTCGGGCTTGCGACCGACGTAGGTGGTGGTACGAGCTTGTCGATGCTCAGGACAATGAGCGAAGCCTATAAGGTTCTGCACTTGCAGAATCAGTCCCTTCCGGCGAGTCGGGCATTGTATCTGGCAACACTCGGCGCAGCGCAGGCACTTGGTCTCGACCATTGCATCGGCAATCTCGAGGTGGGCAAAGAAGCCGATTTTATTGTGCTCAACGTTGACGGCTCGAGTTCAACATCGCGCCGGGCCGCGGCGACGTCGTCGATTGATGAACTACTTTTCTCGCTTATTTTTCTCGGCGACGACCGCAATATCTCGGCGACGTATCTGCAGGGCAGGCGTGCCGGCAGCAACGCGTCCAACAGCCAATCAACCGACTAGCGGTTCCAGGCGATCGATGATCGAGCCCAGTTCGGGCCGGTTCGTGCGCAATTCGTCAATCGACATGCCCGTCAATTCGTACGGCAAGGCAAGCCAATCTGATGTTTCGTGGACGAAGTAGTCCGGAACACGCGTTGTTTTCTCACCGGGGCGGTACCAGACCGTCGCGATACGAATGTCCTGCGGCAAATTGCGTCGCGTTTTTCTCGCCAGCTGCTCGATAACGGCTTTGACGCTGGAGCCCGTGCTGTAAACATCATCCACAATGAGCAGCGAATGATGGGCGCACAAATTTTCGAGCAGGTATTGCAGGCCATGCACACGGATAGACTCCGCCTTGCTGATCATTTCGCTGTAACTTGGCGCGCCGCGGTACGACGTCCGGATAGCGATGTGGTCTGTCTTGATACCGAGAAACTCGAGGCCTTCCTGAACGGCAATACCGACGGCGCTACCTCCGCGCCAAAGCCCAACCAAAAAATCCGGGTGAAAGCCGGCCGCCGCGATGTCAGCGGCAAGCCTAAAGGAGTCTTCCAGGAGATCATTTGCTGCCACGATCTTCTTGTTCATTGCTTTTGTCGGCCCCAGGTACTGTAGAATCAAGCCGAAACATTATCACGCCAGAATAACAATGAGCAAAGTTGTACTTTCAGCGCAGGATCTGCTCGAGGATTCATTTCGCCTCGGACTCGATATCCTGGAAAGCGGATTCAAACCCACGATGATTATCGCCATTTGGCGTGGCGGGACGCCGGTGGGCATGGCCGTACAAGAGATTCTTGCCTATTGCGGGGTCGAGGCTGATCACATTGCTATCAGAACCTCCTCCTACGTTGGCGTCGATCAGCGCGGCTCGGTCGCGGTACATGGACTCAACTACATCATCAAGAAAATCCGTCACGACGATCGCGTACTCATTGTCGACGATGTTTTCGATACTGGCAACACGATCGTCGCTGTCATTGAAGAACTGACCAAACGGGCGCGCGGCAATACACCCGAGGACATGCGCGTCGCAGTGCCCTGGTTCAAACCGGCGCGCAACCAGACCAACATGGTGCCG
>CAYTNO010000093.1:0-7056 GCA_964439125.1 uncultured Woeseiaceae bacterium
AATACGGGGGTGATGCGACTCTGCGTTCCTATTCTCCCGCTGACGGTGAGGCAGGATCGTTCGCCGATATTCCAGACTCCCACATCGATTTCCTCGAGAACAAGCTTGTATCCTATTTCGAATGCGACACGCATTTTTTTGTACACGCGAACGCAGATGCCAACGCCGCGTTGGAAAAACAGTCTGACGCTACCCTCTACTGGCGCCGGTTCAAAAATCCAGAGCGGCATCGCTCAGACAAAATTATGGTCTGCGGTCACACCATTCAGGAATCGGGTTTGCCGCTTGATTATGGCCATTCGATTTGTATCGATACCTGGGCGTACGGCGACGGATGGTTAAGTTGTCTCGACGCCGAGTCCGGAATGATCTGGCAGGCAAATGAGGCCGGCGATACGCGCAGCTTTAATCGTGATGAACTAGCAGAAGAATCGTTGGCTAAAACTGATCGACAAAATTAACGGCGCGTTTTACGAGACTGCCGTCTCGGCTTTCCTGCCAGAGGATAGTACCGGCACCTTGTTCCGGCTTGTCGACATCAATAGCGAGCATGCTGCCGTTCGGGATCAGAATGTCTTCGCCTGTTAGCCACAAGACGAGGATGCTCGTGCAGGATTGGTGGCTGCTTACGAGAACATCCCCACCCTCGAAGTCGAGTTCGTTCGCAAATTTCACTATCTCCGGCAATCTGGAACCGGTTTTTAAGAATTGCGATTCGACCACAGGTTCCTGGAGCTCGAGAATCCTGGCCGCAATTTCCAGCGTTTGTTTGACGCGCAGAAGAGGACTGGAGTAAATGCGAGTCACGTTCTGCAGGTCGGCTTTTCGCAGGCGCACAACGTCTTCGACTTCATTTATTCCCTTGTCGCTTAGTTCGCGACGCTCGTCGGCATCCGACTCAGCGGTCATGCCATGGCGAAGGATGAAGAGTTTCACTTAGACTTTTTCGGGCGTACCGCTGTCTGCTGATTTGACGATTGCCTCGGTGACAGCCGCGCAGTGCACCGTTTCCTCGGGGGAAATGATGTAAGGCTCGCCACCTTCGGCAGCGCGAGCAAACGCATCGAGCGCCGCGCGAGCGACGTCAAACGAGGCGGCCTGCCAGGTTTCCGCGGGGCCTTTGACAGGTTTGAACGTGCAATTACTAAATAACCCGAAGCGACGTTCTTCAGACGGTGCACCCGCGATATGGGTCATGCCTTCGAGCTTCACGAAACCTTTGGAGCCATAGACCTGGAAGTTAAAGCCACCGCCTGTCGCGGTCATTGTCGCGAGGTACCCGGACATGCCCTCTTTCATGCGAAACAGAATCGATGTCGTGTCGTCGGCATCGACTTCGACCACACGGCGGAAACTCTGTGCATACACTTCATCGATCTCGCCGCACAAGTCGATGAAACCATCGACCGCATGAACGCCCAATGGTGTGAGGCCACCGCAGGGTGTTTCGTCTTTGCTTGCTCGCCAGGCGCCGGGTTTGAGGAACAGACCGTTCGGGAAGGTCATCGTCGCCTCGCAGTGCAGAATCGTGCCTAGTTCGCCCGACTTGATCATTTCACGGAGTTTGGTGATTTCCGGGTGGAAACGACGGTTGTAGCCCACGGCTAACGTGACGCCTGCCTTTTCGCACGCTTCTGCAGCGGCACGGGCATCTGCTCCCGTCAGTGCGAACGGCTTTTCGCAGAACACATGTTTGCCATGCTGCGCTGCTGCGATGGTCTGTGCTGCGTGTACCGAATTCGGGGTAACCAGAACTACGGCATCGATATTGGTATCCGCAATGATGTCCTCGAATGAATCTCGCAGCTGAATGTCGTGCTCTTTGCAAAATTCCTTTGCTTCATCTGACAGAGATCGAGTCGTCGCTGCAACGAATTTTATGTCATCGCTGACACCCGAGACTGCTTCGACGAGAGTTTTTCCCCACCAACCTAGACCGACGATTGCGGCGTTAATCATTGTTGTATTCCATGAGTTCGCTGGCCATATTCACGCTGCCAGTAGTGATCAAACCACCCGAATTGGCGGTGTCGGCATTATATCGCTAAAATTAGTGTTTTCCACATTTAATCGATTAAACGTAGGTGCAGCGAAAATGGATTTACACAGCTGGTCCTGGCTTTTCCTCGTGGGCTATGTCGGTCTCATGGTCGTATTCGGCATCATCGGCAGCCGTCGCGTTACCGGAGCTGATGATTTTGCCGTCGCGCGTCAGGGCTACGGTCCATTCATCCTGGCACTAGCATTCGCCTCCACCGCTGCCAGCGGTGCCACTTTTCTTGGGCTGCCCGGCCTGACCTATAGCTATGGCATGTCAACGATCTGGCTGGCTTTCCTGTACCCGGTCGGCATTTACCTCGGTGTGCTGGTCTGCCAGCGAACAATAGCTCGGGAGGGCAACGCTGCAGGTGCGCGTTCGATTCCTGAGTACCTGGGCGAACGCTACCAATCCGAAGCGCTGCGGGTCTCGGCTGCGATCTTTTCGTTAATGCTGCTGTTTTACCTGGCCGGGCAACTGGTTGCCGGCCTGGTCATGTTCGAGATCATGCTCGGCATCCCCAAGATGATCGCCCTGGGCATCACTGCCTCGGTACTGCTGGCCTATGTAACGTTTGGCGGTGCCCATGCCGATATTCTGACCGATGGGGCCCAGGGGTTATTGATGGTGATCCTAGCGGTCGCGATCATCGTATTATTCTTGCTTGGCGTGGGCGCAGGCGGTCTGGACTCCTTGCTGGATAATTTGCGTGGCCAGGATCGCCGCTTGCTTGACGTATTTAATCCCGAGGTGCCGATCACCGCGTCGCCCTGGTCGATGTTTGCAGTGGTCATCGCGCACATACCGCTTGGCCTGTTGCCGCATATTGGCAACAAGTTGTGGGCGCTGAAGGACGAAAAGAGCCGTAACCGATTCCTGATACTCGCATTCACATTCGGTCTCGTCCTTCCCGGAATCGCACTTGGAGGGGCGACTGCCAGAGCTGTTCTTGGTGATTCATTACTCGGTGGTGGTGCCAATACTGCCCTGCCGGCCCTGTTTATTGAAATGTTCCCAACCTGGCTGGCAGCGTTACTCGGCGTTGGTGTTCTGGCGGCCGTGATGTCGACGGCTGATGGCCTGGTCATATCGACGTCGCAGGTATTCGCTAATGACATCTATCGGCGCAGCGTTGCGCCGCGCCTGCATCAGCAATTGTCCGAGGAAGCACTGGACAGAAACGTGCTGCTAATCAGCCGCATTGTTACGGTGCTGACACTCGTTGGCTCGGCCGTGCTCGCATGGTTCGTTATCGACATGAATGTGGTGCTGCTGATCTGGGCGGGTGTTGGTGGGTTTATTGCCGCATTGGCCGGGCCGCTTGTACTTGGCTCCGTCTGGAACGGCGTTAGCCGCAATGGCGCACTTGCCGGGTTCTGGACTGGCGCAATCGTGTTCATACTTATTCATACAGGCGTCATCTCAAACCTCTGGCCTGACTTACCGTCCCTCGCGTTAGCCGGGGAGTGGTTCGCATTCCACGCGCACAGCCCTTACTCCGCGGCCACAATGGGCGCAATATGTTCCGTCATCGTCACGATCGTAGTCTCGCGAATGCGCCAATCATGATTTCGATAGAGGAACCGTTGGCCTCATGGATTCTGCTGGTCGCAAGAGTGTGTCTTGCATCCGTCTTCCTGGTGAGCGGAGTTCACAAGGCTGTTTGGTACAAGAAGGCGGTTGCCGAGTTCAAATTGGCACAAGCTCCGTTGGTTTCAGTCACGCTTCCGGCGACCATTGCCCTGCACCTCTTGGGGTCGCTGTGCCTGATTCTTGGCGTCTTCACCACCGAAGTAGCCCTGGTGCTTGCCGCGTTTACGCTGCTCGCAACAGAGAGAGCACATGGGTTTTGGCGATATGACGGCTCTATGCGACTCGACCGAAGCCGCATCGCAATGGCAAACCTGGGTTTGATTGGCGGCCTGCTGTTGCTCGCCGTGACCGGCGCGGGCCGCCTGGCGTTAGGCTGACAGCAGCAATTCCCGGAAACGCGCGGAAGGCTATCGTATTATCGATAAATACCGTAAAATCTCCCGTCTATCGATAAATCAGCAGGGAATCCCATTGAATACCAGTAGCGGGCAGTTGATGGCTGCCGTTGAGAATGCCGCCCCACCGGTGACCGAAACCCGGCTGGAGCTCTATCGACAAATGCAGGCCTGCCGCATGATGGAGCAGCGCGCCTACGACCTGTTTATGCAAAATCTGATCAAGGGCACGTCGCACCTGGCGCTGGGCCAGGAGGCGGTTGCGGCGGGATTTGGCGTGGCCATGCGTGAGGACGACTACACCTTCTGCACCTATCGCGGCCACAACCACACGCTAGTTCGAGGTGTGTCGATGACCGGGATCCTGGGTGAATTGATGGGTCGCGAGTGCGGATTGCTGCACGGCAAGGGCGGCTCGATGCACCTGATGGATATCGAAAAGGGAGCGATGGGCTCATACGCGATCATTGGCGCACATATGCCCATTGCGGCTGGTGCTGCCTGGTCCGCGCAATATCGCGAATCCGGCCAGGTTGCTGTTTGTTTCTTCGGCGATGGCACAACCAATATTGGCGCCTTCCATGAAACCCTGAACTTCGCGGCGATCTGGAACCTGCCCGTGGTTTACGTGTGCGAGAACAACCTCTATATGGAGTACACACCGATCAGTGAAGTAACAGCTGTACCAAACCCGGCTGCCGATCGTGCTTCAGCTTACGGGCTTGAACCAGTACTGGTCGACGGTAATGACGCCGACGTCATGTACACGGTCGCGGCGGCGGCGCTTGAGAAAGCCCGCAGCGGCGGCGGCCCGAGCCTGATCGAGGTGCAAACCTACCGGCACGGTGGCCATTCGCGCGCTGATCCGGGCAAGTATCGGCCGGACGAAGAGGTTGCGGCGTGGAAAGCGCGAGATCCAGTAGTGACGTATCGCCAGCGACTGCTCGACGACGGTGTTGATGCGGCGGCGATTGATGCTATCGATGCCGAACAATCAGCTCGTGTGGACGCTGCGGAAGAAACTGCCAAAAACAGCGGGCCGCCGTCACTGGATATAGCAGAAACGGAACTATGGGCCGATGGGAGTTCGACATGGCGCAATTAAGCTATCGCGAAGCCGTCGGCGCGGCAATCGCACAGGAAATGCGTCGTGACAACAGCGTAGTGTTTATCGGCGAAGACATCGCAGCGGCTGGTGGTGTATTCAAGACCACCGAAGGGTTGCAGGCTGAATTTGGAAATCTGCGGGTTCGTGACACGCCGATTTCGGAACAAGCGATTATCGGTGCGGTGGCCGGTGCTGCGATGACGGGCCTGAAACCCATTGCCGAAATTATGTTCTCGGACTTTTTTGCTGTTTGCTGGGACATTGTTGTTAATCAGATCGCGAAAACACGATTCATGACGGACGGACAGTGCTCGTTTCCGCTGGTGATTCGGTCAGCGAACGGTGGTGGCTCACGTTTCGGCGCGCAGCACTCGCAAAGTGTCGAGAACTGGGCGATGGCGGTTCCTGGTCTTAAGGTCGTTGCACCTTCGAGTCCGGCGGATATTAAAGGCCTGCTCGCTGCAGCGATTCGAGATCCAGACCCGGTGTTGTTTTTCGAACAAAAATCCCTATACGGCACCAAAGGCGAGGTCCCCGACGGCGAGTATGTTGATGAACTCGGCAAGGCGAAGGTCCTCAGGGAAGGCAGTGATGTAACCATCGTTGCGTTGGCTGCCATGGTGCGTCATGCGATGAAAGCGGCCGATACGCTACAGAGTGAACATGGCATTTCTGCCGAGGTAATTGATGTGCGCTCGTTGGTTCCGCTCGACACCACGACGATTTTCCAGTCGGTTTCGAAAACGTCCCGGCTGGTGACGGTCGAAGAAAACCCACGTCTTTGCGGCTGGGGCGCAGAAATCTCGTCCCTGGTTGCCGAAGAGTTGTTCTGGGACCTCGAAGGTCCAATCGTTCGGGTCACCACACCGCACATACCGTTGCCCTCGGCAGATGCGCTTGAGGATTCGGTTTTGCCAAGCCCGAAAAAAATTGTCGACGCTGTCGTCAATCTTGCAGATTAAGGAAGAAGAATGAATGTCCTGATGCCCCAGCTGGGAGAGACGGTCCTCGAAGGAACGGTCGCTACCTGGTACAAGAAAGCTGGCGACGCGGTCGAGAAAGGTGAGCTGCTGCTCGACGTTGAAACTGACAAAGCCGCTACCGAGATCGAGGCTCCTGCTGCCGGCGTACTGAGCAGTGTCAACGTGCCCGAAGGTGACACCGTCGATGTCGGTACTGTGCTCGCTGTCATCGCCGTTGAAGGAGAAGATGCCGAAGACGCCGCTACGCCGGTTGCCGACGTCTCAGCGGCGGCGGCACTGAAGCCCGCGGCTGCGGGACTGCCGCCGAAGTCGGGTGGCGGCAAGGTTTCACCGGCCGTGCGGCGATTGCTTAAACAACACAGTCTGGATATTGCTGACATCGCAGGAACCGGTCGCGACGGCCGGGTGACCAAACAGGATGTTCAGGATTTTGTCGCGGCTGAAGCCGCTCCCACAGAAGCTGCTGCGACGAGCAACGCTGAGCGAATACCGTTCGACCGTATTCGCAAGATTACCGCGGAGCACATGGTGCGGTCGAAAGCGACATCGCCACATGTATTGCAGGCGATTGATATCGATTTCACGGCCGTCGATGCTGTGCGCTTAGGCAGGAAGGATGCCTGGAAGAGTGACAAGGGCTATTCGCTGACGTACTTGCCATTTGTTGCGCGCGCGGTTTGCCAGGCTCTCGCTGATTTTCCGAGAATAAACGGAAGTGTTGACGGTGACGCACTGGTCGTTCACGGAGACATCAACCTGGCGATTGCAATTGATCTAAATCATGAAGGTCTCGTTGCGCCGATCGTGAGGAATGCCGCGTCGTTGTCTGTGTCCAAGCTTGCAGAGGCATTCAGTGATCTCGCTACACGCGCCAAGACCAAGAAACTGACTGCAGATGATCTGCAGGGTGGAACGTACACGCTGTCGAATCCGGGGCCA
>CAYTNO010000094.1:0-7051 GCA_964439125.1 uncultured Woeseiaceae bacterium
TCCGCGTACAACGACATGCTGAGCGCACATCAGCCCTTTAAACTGTATCCGGCCCTAATTAAACAGGCCGCGGCGGCCGAAGGCGCGGTCGCCCAGTTTGCCGGTGGCGTTCCGGCGATGTGTGACGGGGTTACGCAGGGCCAGGACGGCATGGACCTGTCGCTGTTCAGTCGTGACGTCATCGCAATGTCGACCGCGATCGCTTTGTCGCACGATATGTTTGATGCAGCTTTGTGTCTTGGTATTTGCGACAAGATCGTGCCTGGGTTGCTAATAGGCGCCTTGTCGTTCGGACATCTGCCGGTTGCCTTCGTGCCTGCCGGACCGATGATCTCCGGCTTGCCCAACAAAGAAAAAGCGAGAATTCGCGAGGAATATGCGGTTGGCAAGGTCGGCCGCGATGAATTGCTTGCGGCTGAGTCTGCGTCGTATCACGGACCGGGCACGTGCACCTTCTATGGCACGGCCAACAGCAACCAGATGCTCATGGAGTTCATGGGTTTGCAACTGCCTGGCGGGTCGTTCGTGAATCCTGGCACTGAGCTGCGTGAACACCTGACTGCAGAGGCTGTGCGTACCGTACTTGGCATTAGCAATCTTGGTGATAACTACGTGCCGGTCGCTCACATCGTGGACGAGAAAGCGATCGTCAACGCCATCGTCGGCCTGCTTGCGACCGGCGGGTCGACGAATCACACATTGCATCTCGTCGCGATCGCAGCCGCGGCCGGTATCGTCATTGACTGGAACGATTTTGCCGAGTTGTCGGCCGAGGTTCCGCTTCTGGCACGCGTATATCCAAACGGCATGGCAGATGTTAATCACTTCCACGCAGCGGGCGGGCTCGGCTACATGATCCGCCAGTTGTTGGACGCGGGGATGCTTCACGAGGATGTGCAGACTATTCTCGGCAGCGGACTGCACAGGTTTTGCCAGGAGCCGATGCTTGAGAACGGTACGCTGGGCTGGCGAGATGCGCAGGCGGAGTCGCTCGACAAAGACATACTGCGCCCGGTTGACGAACCTTTCGATAAGGAAGGCGGATTACGTGTTGTCGATGGCAACGCAGGCAGGGCGATCGTAAAAGTGTCTGCCGTTGCCGAAGATCACTATCGGGTCAGCGCGCCGGCGCGAGTGTTTCATTCTCAGGCGGCGTTTATCGAAGCATTTAATAATGGCGAACTCGAAATGGACTTCGTCGCGGTCTTGCCATATCAGGGGCCAAGCGCTAACGGCATGCCGGAGTTGCACAAGCTAACGCCGTACCTCGGGGTCTTGCAGAATCGCGGCTTCAAAGTGGCGTTACTGACAGACGGCCGAATGTCGGGGGCGTCGGGCAAGGTACTGGCCGCCATTCAGGTAACTCCGGAGGCAATCAGCGGCGGCACCATTGGCAAGATCCAGGATGACGACCTTATAACGATTGATGCGGTAGCCGGCGTCTTGTCGGTATCGGCTGATGACGATCCGGCGGCTCGGTCAATCGAGTCCTGCGATATTTCCGCAAAACATGTCGGTATGGGTCGCGAGTTATTTGCCGCGTTTCGGAAACAAGTCAGCGGCGCCGAAACGGGCGCCACAATATTTGGTGGAGAGTGATATGGATGCGAGCAAGTTGCTTGCCGGTGCGACGATTGTTCCAGTCGTCGTAATTGACGACGTCGCCAAAGCGGTACCGTTGGCGGAATGTCTTGTCGATGCTGGTCTCGATACCATCGAAGTTACGCTGCGCACTGATGCAGCTCTAGAGGCGATCGAGCGCATTGCTGACTCTGTACCAGCCATGATTGTTGGTGCCGGTAGCATTCGTGCGGCGGAGCAGGTTGAAGCTGTCGTGAAAGCAGGTGCGAAATTCGGCGTTGCGCCAGGTGCGACCGGTCGGTTGCTCAATGCGGTTAATCGTGCCGGACTGCCATTCGTCCCCGGTGCAGCGACTCCGTCAGAAATGATGCGGCTCCTGCAGCGCGGCTATACGCTGCAGAAGTTTTTTCCGGCAGAACTCGCTGGCGGAATTTCGTTCCTGAAGGCCGTTGCTGCGCCGATTCCGGAAGTTCGTTTCATGCCGACGGGCGGAATCAAAGCTGATACGGCAGCCGATTACCTGGCGCTAAAGAACGTCGCCTCCGTCGGCGGCTCCTGGATCGCGCCGGTCGAGCTTTTGAATGCCGGTGACTTTGAGGCGATCGCGCGCCTCGCGGCTGATGCGGCTCAGCTTGGCATGTGAGAGCATAAGGCCTCGCCATTTCGAGCAGGACGATCGATGGCCGACTCCAGTTTGCTAATCGGTGATATAGGCGGCACCAACGCGCGATTCGCGTTGGCCGACAGGAATTCGCCCGGTTTTTCCGACGCGATGACGCTGCAATGCGCCGACTTCGAGACCGCAGATGCGGCTATCAAGGATTACCTTGAGTCAGTCTCTGCACCGTCACCCGATGTCATTTGTCTTGCGGCAGCTGGTCCTATCGTTGACCAACGTGTGCGTTTCACGAACAACCCCTGGAGTATTGCGGCAGATGAACTGGCTGAGGACTTTTCGAGTTCCTCGGTACGATTGCTCAATGACTTCGAGGCGATCGCTTATTCGGTTCCGTTTCTCAAGCCTGAAGACTGCCTGCCGATTGGTTTGCCGGAATCCATGGCTCTCGACAATGAGCATTACACGGTCGGTATTCTTGGGCCGGGAACCGGCCTGGGTACGGTCGGCCTGAGAAAGCATGGCGATTTGCTTATCCCGATAACGGGTGAGGGGAGTCACAGCGGCTTCGCACCGGAGTCACAAGTGCAAGTCGACATCCTGACTGCGCTGCGTGAACGATTTGATCGCGTATCGGCCGAACGGCTTGTATCGGGACCCGGATTGGAGAATATCTACTGGGCTCTTGCTCGCATGCATGGAGAAAAGCGGCCACAGCTCTCGGCGGCGGATATCTTCGCCAGGACTCTCGACAATAGTGATCCGCGCGCGGCTGAGGCAGTGCAGGTTTTCTTTGAAGTCCTGGGGCAGTACGCGGGTGACCTCGCGCTTACGCTCGGCGCTAAGGATGGGATCTTCGTTGCTGGTGGTATCGCGCAACGCTATCCGGATCTGCTGGCCAACAGCCGCTTTCGCTCGGGCTTTGAAAGCAAAGGCCGACATCGGTCGATCGTGGAGCGGATACCGACTCAGTTGATCCTGCACGAGCAACCCGGACTGCTCGGAGCGAGTTATTGCGCTCTGCAAATGTTGCCGAACTAGTTACTAACTCAGTTTTCGCCTTCCGCAGAACGCGGCACCGACGTTATGCCGATATCGTGTCGCGGAAATTCGTCTGCATCTATCGTCTCGAGATAGCCGTGCCAGGCGGCGTAGCCGATGACGGGGATTATCACGATAAGCCCGACGAATGCAGTTATGAGGCCAATCAACAACCCGGTGATTACCAGGGCAAGCCACAAAACCATCGCCCTCTTGTTGCGTAGCACGGCATTTATCGACGTGACAACTGCAGTAATGCTGTCGACATCACGATGCATAATCATTGGTAAGGAAAACGCGCTCGCCGAAAATGTCACGCCTGCGAACACTGCGCCAACAGCGCTGCCGAATGACAGATATGGCCACAACTCACGGAACGTCAGATCACCGTCGGTCGGTATGAATACCGTTATCATGATGGCCGCCCGAGCCCAAAGGAGAAAAATAATGAGCAAAACGATAGCGAATATCATCTCGTTGCCGAGGTGACGGCGGAACGCAGCCCTGAGACTGCGCATTAGTAATGGTGGCTGACCACGCTCGAGCTGCGCACTAATTGCGTACAGGCCGATGCAGGTAAGTGGTGCGATAAATACGAAGCCACCCAGCATGGCGAACATGATCCACTGGCTGCCCCGGAACCAGGCGAGCAGGCTGACGATAGCGATCATCACTGCTACGGCCAGGCCATAAAACAAACTCTGTTGGGGTGCTTGCAGTAAGTCGCTAACGCCCAGTCTTATCCAGCGAAACGGTGCCAATGGTGACAACTTGCGACACGGAGCGACGAACGGCATTTCATCGCGGTTTATTTCGGGACTATTTTCGTTGCTCATGATGGCTCCCTTTTGTGTACGATAATGGTGCATCTTTCGTGTGCAGGCAATGGGTGCAGACCCCAATTAGGAAGGCTCAGCGCCAATGATGAGTGGTAGCCAAAACATGATTTGCAGGTCCTATCGAGTGATATCAGGCCTCCGGTATGTAGCAGGACTTGCTTGCCTTCTTGCCACGGCCTCGCACGCTGCTACGGTCGAAGTCAGGGACTCCACCGGGGCGGCACTGGCCACAGCCATGGTGACGCGCACGATTGCTGGCGCCGACAGCATCGATACGTCAGATAACGGCTACCCGAAACCGGGAGTCATCAATACCGTGGCTCCGCAGCACACGCGTTTCACCGATATTGACGGGGCAGTCAGCTTCGACACGCTCGCAATTGCCGGTGAACGCAACTATCGCGTTCGTAAGCAGGGATATGCGGATGTCACAGTTACCGCGGAAGACGACAACGCAGACGTTAGTGTTGTCCTCGAAGATCTTTCCGATGCGAAGGATATTGCCGAAAGTAAACCGGCCAACCTGTGGCTATCAGCGCTGGATTTCAGTTGGGCGGACGATCCGGCGCAGGCGAGAGAGCACTTCCTTTTGCATTGTGGTTTTTGCCACCAACAGGCTTCGGTCTTCATGCGCTTGTCGCGAACAGAACAACAGTGGGCCGACATCATTGATCGCATGCAAATGTACGGTGCGATGGCGAGTGAGGATTTTGTTGATGACGCCGCAGCCGGATTGGTTGAAGCCTATGCAGCGCTAAACCGCAATCACGCGCAACTGCCTGACTACGAGCAGTGGGATGCCAGCCTGTCGTCGGTAACGATTACCGAATGGCCGATAGGCGATGGCTTTTCGCAAATGCACGATTTCATCGCGCATCCAAACGGCAAGGTGTATATCGGCGACAACCTGATGGATCGCATCTACGCCCTCGATCCGGCAACGAATGAATACGAAGTATTCAAAGTGCCGCACGATGAAGGTGCGCAGCACGGGGGTATCCTCGGCAAGCGCATGGGAACCTACCCCAAGACGGACAACTACATGGGGGTGCATTCGTTTGCGATAGCTCCGAGGGACGGGCACATATTCCTGACGCCGTCGATG
Source organism: uncultured Woeseiaceae bacterium (assembly GCA_964439125.1). Classification (GTDB taxonomy): domain Bacteria; phylum Pseudomonadota; class Gammaproteobacteria; order Steroidobacterales; family Woeseiaceae; genus UBA1847. Next base: position 5,183 of record CAYTNO010000094.1, read on the forward strand.
CAGCAGGAATTGATCGAATTCGATCCTGAGAGCGGAGAATTTTTCCGCTACAAAATGGACGAGGGCTTCTACCCGCACACGATACGAGCCGACCGAAAAAATCGCGTCTGGTTTACGCTCGCACTGTCGTCCCAGGTCGCGATGTTCGATCGCAATACCAAGAAGTTCAAGTACTACGACCTTCCGGCTCGTGGCTTCCTGGAATGGGCGGCACTAAAGGTCATCGATTTTCGTCTGGATCATGGCTACGTCGGCAGCCGACCCAGTCTCGATTGGGAGACAACCGGGTTTCCATTGCCCTATGGCATAGACGTATCGCCAGTTGATGGTTCGGTTTGGGCGACACGCCTGCACGCGAACGATATTGCGAATATTGACCCGGAGACCGACAAGGTAACGATGATCGAAACGCCGTTCAACGCGCCGCGTCGATTGCGCATTGATGCCAAAGGTAATGTCTGGATCGTTTCTTTTTCGGACGGCAAGTTGGCGAAGTACGATCCTGTTGCCGAAGCGTTTTCGCTTTACGACCTGCCGGTTGTTAGTGAGACGCCGTATGCGCTCAATGTCGATCGAAAGAATGGCGTTGTCTGGATAAACGGTAATCAATCCGACACGATCATTTCGTTCGATATCGCAACCGAGGTCTGGCGCGTATTTCCCATGTCACGGAAGCGCACGTTCACTCGAGACATCGAGTTTGGCGAAGACGGCGGTGTGTATACGAGCAATTCACATTTTCCGAGCTGGATGATCGAAGATGGACAACCGACGCTGATACGCATCGACGTCGGTGATCCTGTGAAACCTGTCGATCCGATCATGGAGCAGGGCAGCGCTCTGTACGGGCAGCACTGCGATTCTTGCCATGCCCTCGCCGAGCTCAAGGCGCCGGACCTAAGTACGCTAAAGCGGATGCCGTTTGCGCGCATCGCCCGCGCGCTTGAATTCGGCATGATGATGCAGCAGGCGGCGCACCTGAAGCCTGATGAACGGCTGATGATTGCGAAATTCCTTAGCGCCGGCAGCTCCGAGAACAGGGATGAATGGATCGCCGCGCAGATGTGTTCACCACGCAGAGGCGTGTCAGTTCAATCGGGGCCGGATGATAACTGGGGCTTCGGCTCAGGCAATACGCGTGCGCCTGGTGGCAGCGAAATATCACCGTCCAACGTCGAAAAATTGCGCCTCAAGTGGTCAATGGCGTTTCCGGGAGTGACAGAGATGCGCTCGCAACCGGTTGCTGCGGATGGAGTTTTGTTCGCAGGTACGTCCAACGGTAATGTGTTCGCGATCGACCAGGAAAGCAGTTGTATCCACTGGCGTTTTGCGGCGGACAGTTCCGTTCGCTCGTCGCTGAACCTCGACACGACCTCGGACGGCGTCGCGACGCTGTTCTTTGCCGATGACCTCGGCACGGTCTACGCGGTGTCAGCCAACGACGGTGAGCTTTTATGGAAGACATCGCTGCGCTGGTTTCCCGTTTCGGTTATCAGCGGTTCTTTCGCGTTCCACGAGGATCGCCTGTTCGTTCCGGTGTCTACTTTCGAGACGGCAGTTGCCGGGCTCGATACCTATCCCTGTTGTCGTTCCCACGGAGGTGTTGCGGCCATTGATGCCACAGACGGATCGTTGCAGTGGGCGTATCACACAACAGAACATGCCCGGAAAGTTGGCGTGACCAGGGCAGGTACCGATGTATGGGGTCCATCCGGCGCAGCCGTTTGGACGACGCCGGCGGTTGATGCCAAGCGTGGGCGAATCGTCATCGGCACCGCACAAAACATGTCTGCACCGGCGACGCATAACAGCGATTCTGTTATTGCGCTCGATATCGAAACAGGCGAGGAGGAATGGGTTTTCCAGGGG
>CAYTNO010000095.1:0-7040 GCA_964439125.1 uncultured Woeseiaceae bacterium
ACTTTGCTTCGCCCGCCTTTATAAACTTGTCGGCGGTCGTTAATGCGTAAATAAAACTCGTGCACGCTGCTTCCATGCCAATGGCAGGACAGGGAGGAATACCCAGGCGGTGCTGAACCAGCGTGGCAGCGTTAGGAAAAATCAGATCAGGAGTAGTCGTACCGACAAGCACCATATCAATGTCAGTGACATCGATACCCGCATCTTCTATTGCGACTTTCGCCGCTTCGACACACATATCTGACGTCGTTTCATCGTCTGCCACTGCATGTCGGCGTTCCACACCGGTACGAGTTCGAATCCACTCGTCATTGGTATCGACCATCTTTTCAAGGTCGAAATTCGTCAGAACTTTTTCTGGCAGGTAGCGTCCGGTCCCGACAATTTTCGAATATTTCATGCGGCTTCCTGTTGCAGTAGCTTACCAATTTGTTGTGGCACCTGGTTCTGTACTTCAACAACTGCCGTATGGATAGCGTGTTCGAAAGCGAACGAGTCTGCGCTACCGTGGCTCTTGATAACGATACCATTAAGGCCAACAAGAGTCGCACCGTTGTATTTCCTTGGATCCATGCGCCCACCCAGGTGCTTCAGTACCGGGCGGGCAAGCACTGCCTGCAACTTTGCGAAAGCATTCCTCGTAAATGCACGTTTCAGGTAATGCGCCGCGAGACCAACTGTTCCTTCCATCGTTTTCAAAGCAACATTGCCGGTGAATCCGTCTGTCACCACAACGTCAGCCTTGCCTGAGAACAACTCACTGCCCTCGATGAAACCAACGTAGTTGAGCGTGCTGCCGCCGATCATCGTCGCAGCATCTTTGACCGTGCCACTTCCTTTGGTGTCTTCGGCGCCAATGTTAAGCAATGCTACACGCGGGTTTTCGATTCCGGTGATGTCCTGCGTCACGATGGAACCCATGACGGCAAACTGAAACAACTGCTCTGCGGTACACGATGTGTTTGCGCCGAGGTCCAGCATGTGCAGCGTGCCGCCCTTTGCGGGTAACTCGGTAATAATTGCGGGGCGATCGATGCCCGGCAACATCTTCAAAACGAATTTTGCCGTTGCCATCAACGCGCCCGTGTTTCCGGCACTGACGCATGCGGCCGCTTGGCCGTCTTTTACGAGGTTAATCGCCACTCGCATTGACGAGTCTTTTTTCTTGCGCATCGCATCGACGGGCGAATCGGACATTTCCACAACTTCGCTCGCGTGCACGATGGACAGGCGCTGCTCATCGCCAATGATGCGTATTACATGCCCCTGCAGTTCTTGCTCATCACCAACAAGCAACAGTTTGATATTGGCATGTTCACTCAAGGCCTTGTGCGCCGCGCGCACGACAACCTCGGCACCGAGGTCACCGCTCATTGCGTCAAGTGAAATAGTTGAGTGTGTTGCCACGAAGAATCGGGCCGTCAGTTACGGCGGCCGGATAATGCGGTGAGCTTACTCGTGGTCTTCGTCTTCGATTTCCGGCTGAGCAACAACCTGCACGCCGCGGTAGAAACCGTCGGGCGAAACACGGTGGCGCAAATGCGTCTCACCCGAAGTCGGGTCAACGGACACTGCCGGTTTCTTGATCTTGTCATGCGAACGTCGCCCGCCACGCGTTGCTGGGGTTCTGCGACTTTTTTGAACGGCCATTATCTTCTCCAGTCACGATGACGTTTCCGCGCCATCATAGAATTCAGTCTTCCTGTTCCATCTGCGACTTCAACATCGCAAACGGTCGTGTTGTTTCTGTTACTTCCTCAACTTCTTCTACAATTGCAGCCGGTTGTTTGCACACCGCGTCATCAACATGCATTGCCGCGAGCGGTATAGCCATAATCAGTGCCTCTTCAAGCAGATCAAGTGGCCGCAATGTATCTTCGTCCAACTCCCAAATATCGTAGTGCTCGTCTTCAGCAGCGTTTGCTTCGCCACTACCAAGCATCAACCGAAGCTCCACCTCGAGTGGTATCTCAACCAGTCCGAGGCACCGCTGACACACTGCGGGAATCGTCACACCGGCCTGCCCCACTACCGTCGGCAACCCGTCCTGCGCATCAGCAAACCCGAACGATAACTGCCCTGCTACGGGCGACTCGCGCCAGCCGGGCGGCAGTTTATCAGCATTCAGCGTTTCGAGGTCCTGTCGAACAATTTCGGTCAATTGCTCCAGATCACCGAGTTTTCCAGCAATTTCAATAACTTGACCGCTTGCCGCCAGTTCGGCCGGCGTGTGCCGATCTCGCAGCAGATTGTCCATAGCGCGCGCATGATAAGTACCTGATGGGCCACTGTCAAAGTGTGCGGCCGGGAAATTATCGGATCTGCCCCAAAATGTAGGTACAATTTACTTTTCCAGCCTCAAGTATTTGATTTCATGCAGAATCCTTCAGCACCGGCGATCGTTCTGGCCTCGGCATCTGCGTACCGCCGTGGCCTGCTCGATCGTTTCCTGGATTCCTATGAAACGGTGTCGCCGGATATCGACGAAAGTAACGATTTGCAGCTGAGCCCGAAAGAGCTGGCGCAGCATCTGGCCCGAAAAAAGGCCGAAACGGTCTCAATGAACGCGCGCAGCTCGCTAATAATCGGCGCGGATCAACTGGCGGCGCTCGATGACCAAATCCTGGGCAAACCAGGCAACCACCAAAAAGCTGTTGAACAGCTTCTGGCGGCCTCCGGTCAGTCCGTCACGTTTTGGACGGCCGTTTGTATACTCGACCCGGTTGGTCGCACGCGTTACGAGCATGTCGATGAGACAAAAGTGCAATTTCGCCAATTCGACAGACGCCTGGCGGAGTCTTACTTACGCCAGGATGAACCGTACGACTGTGCCGGCAGTTTCAAAATTGAGGGTGCCGGCTTCGTTCTGTTCGAATCGGTCAGGACCGATGACCCCACGGCGCTTATCGGTCTGCCCATGATCTGGGTTTCCGACGTGCTGCTCGAGCTCGGCTACCTCGCTCAGTAGCTTTGTCACGGCGCGCCTCTATTACTCCCTTTGTCAGAAATCGCTCCAGATCATCCGCAAGCGGTGCCGTGAAATGCAGCTCGTTGCCGCTGTCATCAGGAAACGCGATCGATTGTGCGTGCAGGAACAGGCGCTTTAGGCCGAATTTTCTTACGCGCCGATTGTCTTCCTCGTCGCCGTAACGTTCATCGCCCGCTATAGGGTGCTCCACCGACTGCAGGTGCACTCGAATCTGATGGGTTCGTCCGGTTTTCGGCGCACATTGCAGCAAGCTGTATTTACCGAAAGTCCGCGACAGCTGCACGCGAGTCTGTGCTGACTTCCCGCCGCTACTAACGACGACATGCCGCTCCCCGTTCCTGCGATTCTGCACGAGCAAGGGCTTGTCGATGAGGTGGTCGCCAAACTGCCAGTCACCTACAGCCAGTGCGAGGTAGTTCTTCTCGACAACCCCTTCTCGAAATTTTGCATGCAACTCGCGCAAAGCGCTGCGACGCTTTGCCAGAACGAGGCAGCCTGACGTCTCCCTGTCCAGTCGATGCACAAGCGATAAATCCTTGAGCTCCGGCCTGGCATGGCGCAACAATTCGATAACGCCATGGCTTATGCCACTGCCACCATGCACGGCTACGCCTGTCGGTTTATCGACAACCAGCAGCCGCTTGTCCTCGTAAATGATCCGGTCGGCCATCCTGGCGGTAGTATCGGCGCTCGGTGAATCGCCGGGCTCACGGATACGTACCGGAGGAATCCGAACCTCATCGCCCTCCTGCAGTTTGTACTCCGCGCGAATTCGCCCGCCGTTGACCCGAACCTCACCGCGCCTGAGCAATCGGTACAGGCGCCCCTTCGGCACGCCCGGCAATTCGCGCCGCAGAAAATTGTCGATGCGCTGCCCGGCCAGTTCAGAATCGATGCTGACCTTGCGCACTTGGGTGACTTTGGATTCTGGCTCGTTTTCCGACTTTTGCTGCATGATCAATAACTTGATGGAATCAAACGGTGTGCTATATTAGCGCCCTGTGACACCCTGGAACGACTTTTCGGGCAATGCACAAGAACAAAGCGGCCCCAATCCTGGACCAGCCGCGTCTTAATAGACAGTAAAACAGTTATTTTTGGGCTTCGCAGCGCGAGGCCAACCAAGATGGCAGCGAGCACGGATACAAGCAAGCGCCAAAGCGGCACAGCCGCAGGGAAGACATGCTGAATTTTTTACGGGATCTGATTCAATCGATTCAGGCCCAGAACAAGTTTCTCAACCTCACGGACGGCGCTATGACGCGCCAGCTACTCCTGTGTGAGGTCTCCTGCGCACGCCCCCTGGCTATTCGCCCCGACTTACTGCCCTCACTCACACATCAAGTAGGGCATCATGAAAAGAATGTTAATCAATGCAACTCAGGAAGAAGAGTTGCGCATGGCGATGGTCGATGGCCAAAGCCTCTATGATCTAAATATAGAATTACCGGCCGGCGAACGAAAAAAGGCCAATATCTACAAAGGCAAAATTACGCGTGTCGAGCCCAGTCTCGAAGCGGCATTTGTAGAGTATGGCGCTGACCGCCACGGCTTTTTGCCGCTGAAGGAAATCTCCAGCGAGTACTTCGTTAAGCCTGTCGAATCCGGATCCAAAGCCAATATCAGGGAAGTCCTCAAAGAAGGTCAGGACATTGTCGTGCAAATCGACAAGGAAGAGCGCGGCAATAAAGGCGCCGCGCTGACGACCTTCGTTAGCCTGGCCGGGCGCTTCATCGTTCTCAAGCCGAACAAAGACAAATCCGGCGGCGTATCGCGCCGCATCGTCGGCTCTGACCGTGACCTTGCCAGACAGTCGCTCAACGACGTTGAAGTACCGAAAGGCATGAGCGTCATTCTGCGCACAGCCGGCATCGACCGCAGCGCCGAAGAACTGGCCTGGGACCTCGAAAACCTGCTCACGATCTGGACTGCAATCCTGAACGTCGTCCTCGAGCGCAAGTCGCCATTTCTGATTTATCGCGAAAGCAACTCGGTCATCCGCGCATTGCGCGATTACCTGACGAGCGAGATTGGCGAGATCCTTATCGATGACGAAGCGACCTACAAAGAGGCTGTCGAATTTGTTGAGCAGGTCATGCCGCAGAATCTGCGCAAGCTCAAACACTACGAAGACCCAGTGCCACTGTTCACGCGATATCAGATCGAGACCCAAATCGAGTCTGCTTTCTCACACAGCGTTGATTTACCGTCTGGCGGCAGCGTCGTCATCGATCACACCGAGGCACTGGTCTCTATCGACATCAACTCTGCCCGTGCGACCAAAGGCAGCGACATTGAAGCGACGGCCCTCAACACCAACCTGGAAGCTTCTGACGAGATTGCACGACAACTGCGTATTCGCGACCTTGGCGGTCTGATCGTTATCGATTACATCGATATGGGGCCGCAAAAACACCAGCGCGACGTCGAAAATCGGCTTCGCGACGCGGTACGACAGGATCGCGCGCGCGTGCAGATTGGAAAGATCTCCCGCTTTGGTTTGCTCGAGATGTCACGCCAGCGGCTGCGGCCATCACTCGGCGAGTCCAGTTACCTGACCTGCCCGCGCTGTTCTGGCATCGGCACGATTCGCAGCGTTGAGTCTCTGGCGCTTGCCATCCTGCGCATCATTGGCGAGGAAGCACGTAAGGAACGAACCTCCAAAGTCATCGCTCAGTTGCCTGTTGAGGTTGCGACATACCTGCTCAACGAAAAGCGTGACTGGGTACAGAGCCTTGAGTTGCGAAACGAGATGCAGGTTGTTCTCGTGGCCAACTCGGCGCTTGAGACGCCCCACTACGACATACGCCGCGTGCGCGATGATCAGGCAGAACTTCCCGAAAACGCCGGCGCAAGTTACCTGCTTACGGATGCAGACGTTGAGCCGGAGTCACCGCAATCAATTCTCGAACGAAAGGCCGTCGAGCCGCCGGCAGTTGCGGTTCTGACACCGTCCAAGCCGGCGCCGAAACCCAAAAAGGCATCCAGTGGCGGTTTCCTGGCAGGCATTCTTGCTTTTTTCTCGGGCGGCGAAGAAAAGCCGAAGAAGAAGGCCAGCAGCAGCCGTCGTAGTAGCTCAGGCGGAGATAAGCGCTCGCGTGGCGGGCAAAGTAGCCGTCGTCGCAGCGAGACGAAACGTTCGGACGACGGTCGCGGTAGCGCACGTAAGCGCGGCAAGAAACCAGCCAGCAAAAAGAAAGCACCGGCGAAAAGAACGAATCGCCAGGCCAAAGGTGATACCGATCAGCAGCAGAAGTCGAACGCCGCCGATCCTGAGACCAAGACTGATGCGCAGACCGAAGAGCGTAAGCCGACACGGAGCCGGCGCAGTCGCGGTGGTCGCCGGCGTCGACGTACCGGTGCCGACCGTCCTGCTCAGGATGCCAACGTAGAGCAGACGAACGAGGCAGTTCAGGCAGAGCAAGCGAAGCCCGATCAAGCGCCGCAACAAACAGCAGCCGCCGAAAAACCCAAAGCGCCCAGGAAACCCAGAAAGCCCAGGGCCAAACCTGCAGACAAGCCTGCCGAAGCGGCAGAGGCCAAAGCTCAGAAGCCGGAAACGAAGGCGGACAAGCCTGCCGAAAAAGCAGAGGCCAAAGCTCAGAAGCCGGACTCAACTGCGGACAAGCCTGCCGAAAAAGCACAGGCCAAAGCTCAGAAGCCGGAATCAACTGCGGACAAGCCTGCCGAAAAAGCACAGGCCAAGGCTGAGCGGCCACCACGCAAAGCGCCGGCCAAGGCACCGAAAGCTGACGCTGCGCCCGTCGCTGACGGTCCACCAAAAGTTCGCACAGATGCTGAGCGTGCTAACGATTCGGCGAAGAAGGCGAAGCCTGCCGCTGAGCCTGCACTTGATCAGACGTCACCGAACCTGACGCCAATCGTGAAAGCGGAAGCAAGAGACGTGGTCAAGGTAGAGCCCAAACCTGTCGTTAAAGTCGAGCCAAAGCCAGAGCCGAAGCCTGAACCAAAACCCAAGCCCGAAGGCCGTTTGATGCCGTGGGACGACGGCCCGCCGAGTGACTAGAAAGAAATTGCGGGAGCGGTCTTA
>CAYTNO010000096.1:0-7036 GCA_964439125.1 uncultured Woeseiaceae bacterium
ACTCTTTAGCCGGGCTCCGATCAGTGCGAACGCCTCTTACGAGCAAGCTGCCTGACGTAGGCACCACGATATTCACAGTCATGAGCCAGCTCGCTGCCGACTGCGATGCGATCAACCTGTCACAGGGTTTTCCGAGCTTCAATCCGCCGCAAGAACTCACAGACAGAATTACTTATCACCTAAGACACGGCGGTAACCAATACGCGCCGATGCCCGGCCTGCCCAAGCTTCGCAAAGCTATCGCCGAAAAAACGCGACGCCTGCAAGGCAGGGTCGTTGATGCCGACAGCGAGGTCACCGTATGTACAGGGGCGACTGAAGGTATATTCAGCGCCATTCAGGCCATCGTGCGACCGGGCGACGAGGTAATCGTGTTTGACCCGGCCTACGATTCCTACGAACCCTCCGTTACGCTGGCCGGTGGTATCACACGACATGTACCGCTGTCGATTTCGGATGACGGCTTCGATTTTCACATCGACTGGCAACAACTCGAAGCGGCCGTCAACGACAAGACTCGCCTGATCATCGTTAATTTCCCACACAACCCTACCGGGGCCATTTTTTCCGCGGACGACCTGAACTACCTGGCCGACATCGTTCGCGACACGAACACCTACTTGTTGTCCGATGAGGTTTACGAACACATCATATTTGATGGCAAGTCACACCATAGCCTGGCCAGCCACGATGAGTTATGGCCGCGCAGTTTCGTAATCTGTTCTTTCGGCAAAACCTTTCATGCGACGGGCTGGAAGGTCGGCTATTGCCTGGCGCCGAGCGAACTCACCGATGAGTTCAGACGCGTCCATCAATTCACGACGTTTTCAGTAAGCACACCCATGCAACACGGCCTTGCTGATTATCTTGTGAGCAACCCGGAGTTTTACGAAAATCTATCTGCGTTTTACCAACAAAAGCGCGACCTCTTCTGCGGCTTGCTCAGGGAAACGCGCTTCCGCTTCACACCTTCACGAAGCACATTTTTTCAGATTGTGGAGTATGGCGACATCAGCAATGAACTGGATGTGTCGCTCGCCAAAAAGTGGACGCGTGAGATCGGTGTTGCATCGATACCGCTATCGGTATTCTGTGAGAAACCGTTCACTGGCACACGTCTGCGATTTTGCTTTGCAAAAGACGATGCAACGTTGGCAGACGCCGTCGAGAAACTCAAACAGTTATAGCGACGACTTGTTTGGCAACTGGGCTAGCTGCCGAGCTGATACACCAGCAACGCACCGAAGTAGCCGATCGATGTCATGTAGATCCAGGCAAACGCTGGCCATCCCCAACCGCCGGTTTCTCGCCGAATTACGGCAAGTGTCGCAGCGCATTGCAGGCAACAGGCGTAGAAAATTAGCAAGCCAAGCACCATGGGCAGCGTGAACACGAGGCGGCCATCAGGCCAGGTTGCGGATTTTAGCCGCGCAGACAACGTCGAATCATCAGCTTCATCACCAACGGCGTAGATCGTGCCCATTACGGCGACGACGACTTCGCGTGCCGGGAAGCCGGCGATGACTGCCGACGATACTCTCCAGTCCCAGCCGAGTGGTTCGAATACCGGCTCAACAAATTTGCCGGCACGCCCCAGCCAACTTTGTTCCAACTGGACGGCCGCAGCCTGGTTGGCGGTAAGGCCGGGATCTATGTCGGTTGCTCTCGGGTAATAGGACAGTGCCCAAACGACAACGGCTACGGCAAATATGACGGTACCCGCTCGATACAGGAAGATCTTTGCGCGCGTATAGAGCTGCATCAGCACGGTTTGAATATTGGGCCGTCGGAATTCAGGCAACATCAGTGCGAATGGCGGCTTCGGGCCACGCAGGGCGGTTTTGCGAAGCAGCAACGCCGTCAACACGCCCGCAACGATTCCGAACATATAGAGCCCGAACAAAACCAGCCCCTGCAGATTAAGGAAACCGATGTCCTTGGCTGGAACGAATGCCGCGATGAGTAGTGCGTACACCGGCAGCCTGGCCGAGCAGGTCATGAAAGGTGCGGCGATTATGGTCGCAATTCGATCGCGGCGGTTTGGTATGACTCGCGTTGCCATGATGCCAGGAACAGCACAGGCGAAACTCGAGATCATCGGAATTATCGACTGCCCGGACAGGCCGACCGACCGCATCGCCCTGTCCATGAGGTACGCCGCACGGGCGAGGTAGCCCGAGTCTTCAAGCAATATAATAAACAGGAACAGAACGATTATTTGCGGCAGGAAGATAACGACACTGCCCACGCCCGCGATGACGCCGTCCGAAACCAGGCTGGATAGCGCACCACCGCCGAGTCGGCTGTTTGCTACAGACCCCAGTACGGCTGTCACGTTGTCAATCAAGTCCATGACCGGTGTCGCCCAGGCGAATACCGCCTGAAATACGATCGCCATGACGAAGAACAGGCCTATCGTTCCCGGTAGGGGTTGATTGATCCAGGATTTCAGCCGCGATCGCCAGGAATAGAAAACCGGAACCTGGTTTTGTACTTCGGTAAGCACTTCGCGAACCCACGCATAACGGACACGTGCTTCCCTGGCCAGCGGTGGATCCAAACCGAACAACTGCTCGCGAAATCGCTCTACGTCGGCTTCTGCATCTTCTCCGAGACAGTCGAGGACGTGTTTATTTGCCCCGATCGGGCCGTCGATGAGCAGGCGTTCAATCTCGGCCGGCCGCAGCGGGACTGTCGCGGATTCGGCGAGCTCTCTCGCCGCAGATGACAGCTCGGGCCAGGACTCGCTGGGTGCGGGTGCCGGCTGACCTGCCAGTTCGACAAGCGCATTGCGCAGGTCGTTAATGCCTTTGCCGGTGGTCGCGACGACCGGGCAGATCCGCACGCCGCTGAGCCTCGCCGACAGGGCCTCGATATCAATTTTCAAACCGCTGGCCTCGGCGGCGTCCGACATCGTCAGCGCAATGAGCACCGGTAAATCCAGCTCCAGCAATTGCTGCACGAGGTACAAACCCTGGTACAAATTGGTGGCGTCGACAACGGCGAGTATGCCGTCGGGCGGCTGCGTACCTGCAATGCGGCCAAGCACAACGTCTACCGTAATATGTTCTTCCAGTGAATGAGCGCTGAGGCCATGTGTGCCGGGAAGATCAACCAGCTCGACGGTCTGGTTATCTGTCTTCAACGTGCCGATGTGCCGTTCGACGGTGACGCCCGGATAGTTGCCGATGCGTTGTCGCATACCTGTCAAACGATTAAAGAGCGTACTTTTTCCGGAATTCGGACTACCGACAACCGCTATGCTGGCGTCCGGCTGCCGGCTTACTGGGATGTCTTGCAGGCGTACGCGGGTTTCGGTTTGCTTAGTCACCAGACTCGAGAGACGACACGGTAAAGTGCCTGGCCTGCTCCTGACGGAGCGAAATGCCACAGCCGAACAACCTGAATTCCATCGGATCGCCACCAAGAGCCGCACCCGCGAGTTCGACTTCGGCGCCCTCCACCAGCCCAAGCGTCATCAAACGCTGAACCTGCGGATCGCTTGTGTCTACGGCCGCTATGACAGCCTTTTGACCGCGTCTGAGCGAAGAGAGAGCTTTGTAATTATTGTCCATTTACCGCTTGTCCTAGCCACACCGGAAACGTCGATATTGAGCCAAAATCGGATTTTTCAGGTGCTTTGCCTAACTTGGCGCAAATGATAATGATTCGCATTACGATAAGCAATAGGGGATTGTACGGATAGGCCAAAAGCGTGACGGCCGTCTCTTGATTACAGTGCCGGCTTGCCGATTTCGGCTGGTAATACCGCCTCAATTCGCTGCATTACGTCAAGCCGATGAACAAGATCGTGGATGTAATCCAGCTGATCCGTTTCCAGAACCAGCACGTCGCTCATGGCGTAGGAGCCAATCCAGTCTTCGTACAGGCGATCCAGGCGCTTCAGATACGGCAGCGGAACATCCTGCTCCATCTTGCGGCCACGCAGGCGAATTCGCTGCCGCAGCGTGCGCATCGAGCAGCGCAGATAGATCATCAGGTCGGGTGGCTGAATCGCATCGAGGATCGCGCCGTAGAAGCTCTGGTAGGTTTGCCAGTCACGCTTGGAAATTTTCCGCATCTGGAATAATGCCGTCGCGAAGATCTCGGCGTCTTCAAAAATGGTTCGATCCAGTGCCACGACCCCAGGCTGCCTGTCCAATTCCTGGTGCAGCCGAAACTTGTTGCTGAGAAAGTACAGCTGCGACTGGAACGCCCAACCCTTCATGTCTTTGTAAAAATCGGCCAGGTAGGGATTCTCGTCATTGGGCTCATAGAAGGGTTGAACGCCGTAGGTTCGTGACAAGAATTCGACGAGCGTCGATTTTCCCGAACCCATATTTCCGGCAATTGCGATTGACCGTTTCACGATTGTGCTACTTTACCGTATTCCAAGGTTCAGGATACGCAACGTGAGCGACGCAGCACCGCCAGTACTGATTTCAGAATCCGATATCGCCACACGAGTCGAAGAGCTCGCAAGGCAGATTTCAGGCGATTACAAGGACAAGGGCGACCTCGTTCTCATTGGCGTGCTGAAAGGCGCCTTTATTTTTCTTGCAGATTTGTCCCGGCGCCTGACCATACCTCGCACGATCGAATTCATAGCTGTATCGAGCTATGAAGGTAGCAACGTGTCCAGCGGTGCTGTGCGCCTTGTCATGGACGTCCGCGGCAATATCGAAGGACGTCATGTGCTCATCGTCGAGGACATCGTCGACACGGGTCGAACACTTGAATACCTGATCGGTATGCTTGAATCCCACGGGCCAGCCTCGATCCGAACCTGCGCATTGCTGCATAAGCCGGACAGTACCGAAGTTGAGGTTGATATCAATTACGTAGGCTTCGGAATTGGTGGCGAATGGGTCGTTGGTTATGGCCTTGATTACGCCGAGCACAATCGTACGCTGCCCTATATCGGGAAAGTAAAACCTACGGATTGAATGCTCTGCTAGTGGTCGGCGCAGTCGTCGGTTTCTATCTCGATCGTCGAATGACCGACGCCGTACTCGTCCAACATGATCTTCTTGATCTGACGAATTACAGACGTTGGGTTGTCGAGTTTTCCGCTTAAGCGAACATGCATGGTCATCATCAGATCCTGCGGAGTAAGACCCCAAACGTGTACGTGATGCACACCAGCTACTTGTGGCACATGGGCGATGATGCGCTCTTGCATGGCTGGTACATCGAGCCAATCCGGCGCGCCTTCCAGCAGTACGTGGGCGCTACGTCTGACGAGTGACCAGGCGCTTTTGAGGATAAGCATGGCTACTGCAATGGACAGAATCGGGTCGATTGCCATCCAGCCGCTGTAAATAATAACGATGGCGGCAATGATCGCCGCAACCGAACCGAGCAGGTCGCCGGCGACATGCAACGCGGCGCCACGGATATTCAGGTTCTCTTTGTCACCACTATGCAGTACAGCAAAGGCGATGATGTTGACGACAAGCCCCGCCGATGCAACCACCAGCATCGTCTCCCCCATGACATCAGATGGCGTGATGAATCGCTGCACCGCCTCAAACAGAATCCAGCCAACGATGGCGAGAAGACTCAAGCCGTTTACGAAGGCGGCGAGAATCTGGAATCGTTGATAGCCGTAGGTGAGTTTCTTGTCGCCAGGCCGCTTGCTGACGCTGAAAGCAACCGCTGCAAGTCCGAGGGCGATTGTGTCGGACAACATATGGCCGGCATCAGCCAGCAGCGCCAGTGAACCGGACAGGATGCCACCGATCACTTCGACGACCATGAAAGTGCCCGTCAGTACGAGCGCGATGATAACGCGGCGCATGTTACTGCTTGTCTGGTCGTGATGATGGGCGTGCGAGTGGCTCATGTCGTCTGGCCTAGTTCTCGCCGCTGTCGTTGTTAAGACGGTATATCAGTATCGCTGCTCGCTTGATAGCCAGTGGCAGTGATGTAAGGTCCAGCGATTCGTCAGGCGTGTGGCCTCCCTTGCCGAGTGCCCCCAGACCCGCAAGGCAGTCAGCGTATGGCGCGACAAACGATATATCTGCCGCACCACGTCGCGCCGGGTCAAGCGCCGGCATCGGCCCACGACCAAGCGCCTCGTTGACGCCCGACATGGAAACCTGCAACTGACGATTGCCCTCCGTCGGAGGCATTGACGGATAGCGATCCCAAAAATGAATAGTCGCGCTGGTTCTTGGCAAACTGGCCGCAACTACTGCGCGCATTTTGTCGCGCGTCCTTTCGAGTTGCTGCTGGGAGATTGTTCGAATACCGCCATGAACGATGACCTTGCGTGGCACGACGTTTCTCTTGCCGAAGGTTTTGCCGCGGTTTTGCTGCGCATCGTACTCAACATCTGTGCCGCCTTGTATCGTCCCGGCGTTGAACGTCAAGTACTCCTCACCACGGACTTCGTCGTAAAAACCATTGAGGATACGTGCAGCTTCAAAAATTGCACCGGCGCCAACCTTGTCAGAAAAAATTCCTGACGAGTGTGCCTGCTTGCCGGCCACTTCCAGTACCCAGCTACTTGAACTGCGTCTTGCAATCGTGGCCCAGTCGGTAGCATCGAACGTAACTGCAGACTCGAAGCCCAAAGCAACGTCCGCCCACTTGCCCGCTTCTACAAGGTGTTCGCGGGAAATGGAAAGCGGTGTACCGGTTTTCTCCTCGTCGCCGCTATAAACGACGACAACAGGGATGTTCTTCAGCGCACCAATCTCAAGCAAGGCCTTCAGTGCATACACGATCGTAACGTTGCCGGCCTTCATGTCGTCGATGCCGGGCCCGTACCCTGTATCGCCCTCTCGCCTGAACGACTGAAATTCATCATCGGACTCGAAGACAGTATCGAGGTGACCGATCAGCAAAATCTTTTTGCCCTGTCCGGATTTGCGAGCGATCACGTGGCCTGCCCTGTTAACTTCGGGCGGCATTTCTACCCACTCGGTCTCAAGCCCGAGTTGATCGAGTTCACGCAACATTACGGCTCCGACTTCGCGGACGCCCTCATGGTTCATCGTGCCGCTACCAATATTGACGATTTCTTCAAGCA
>CAYTNO010000097.1:0-6968 GCA_964439125.1 uncultured Woeseiaceae bacterium
TGGTCGCCGACGATTCAATGCCGAGCATCCGGTAGGCTTGCCGGATGCGCCGCGCATCGGCGTCACCAGCCGGAGAGCGTCGGAAGCCTTTCTGTGCGCGGATCATCGCCTCAAGCTGTGCTAACTCCACGCGACCAATGTCCAGTTCCGTGCAAACTGTCCAGATCATCGCGCGTTCTTTTTGGTGCAGCCGATCTTTCGCCAACACCACCTCGAGCAATAAGCGCACGAACAGCAGTCGTAAATCCGCGCGGCGTGCGCCAACACGGCGCAATTGCCGAACAGTTTTCAGTAACGGAAAAGTGGCTAGTTTGCCCTCGTCAAACCAGTTGATGGCGTGACGAACTTGCGCCGGCCCCAGGCCGAGCCGGTGCATGACGGACCGCGCTGCGCGAATTTCCTGCTGGCTGACTCTGCTGTCAGACTTGGCGAGATGCCCCATTGTCTGGAAAAGCGCCTTGATGAACTCATCTGGCAAGTGGTCGATACGCTGACCCTGCTGCTCGAAACTGCGGTATTTATTGGCGAAGCCGCGGTCGAATTGATGACCGAGAAAAAGGCCGAGCAATGCAAACCATGGCTTTAAGGTTGCGAGGCCCGCCAATGTGCCGATGATTTTGCCCCAGTACAATCCAGATTCTCGCGATGAGTCGTGGCTCAATCCTAACGGTTGCGAGCACGCTTTCCTATGCCGGCGCTTGCCTGAAAGATGCCGAACGGCCATCATCACCTTGTCTTAAACGAACGAGACCAAAAACGATGGATTCAGCCGACGCGCTGCTGGAGTCCCAGGTACCCGACCTGCCGCTGATTGGTCGTGGCAAAGTCCGTGACATTTACAGCATTGACCCCGATCACTTGCTTATTGTGACGACCGACCGCCTGTCGGCCTACGACGTGGTCATGCCGGATGGTATCCCCGGCAAGGGTCGTCTCCTGACCCAGATATCCCTGTTCTGGTTCCGGATGATGGCCGACCTGGTCGAAAACCAACTAACAGAGCTGACTATTGATGACGTAATCAGCGACACCGAAATCGCGAACCAGCTGCGCGATCAGTCGATGGTAGTCAAACGACTGAAGCCGCTGCCGATCGAGTCCGTGGTGCGCGGCTACCTCATCGGCTCGGGGTGGCGCGATTATCTCGACACCGGCAAGGTTTGCGGTATCGACTTGCCTTCCGGCCTTGAACAAGCCGAACAACTGCCACAGACGCTGTTCACACCCGCGACCAAAGCGGAGGCGGGAGATCACGATGAGAACATCAGCTTCGAGACGGTCGTCGACCTACTCGGTGAAAATCTGGCGGAGCGAGTCCGCGACCTGTCCATCGCAATCTATGAACGCGCTGCGCACTACGCACTGGAGCGCGGCATTATTATTGCCGATACAAAATTCGAGTTTGGCCTCGACGATGAGGGGCGGCTCTACTTGATCGATGAAGTGCTGACCCCGGATTCGTCGCGTTTCTGGCCTGTCGATGCCTACTCGACGGGTTCAAGCCCGCCCAGTTTCGACAAACAATACGTACGCGACTACCTCGATACTCTCGACTGGGACCAAACAGCACCCGGTCCCGATTTGCCCAGTGAGGTATTAAGCCGAAGCAGCGCGAAGTACCATGAGGCGTATGCCCGTTTAACGGGCGCGAAATAGCAGGCCAACATGATCCCGAAGCTTCGTACAAGGCTCGACGAGCTCATCTGGAGCGACCTACTGGAGGAGCGCTTCGGCATACTCGGTAAGGTGCTATCGGTTGTGCTGCGCTACGTCTTTGCGCTGGTCCGTGACGTAATCCAGGGCCAGTTGACGCTGCGCTCAATGAGCCTCGTGTACACGACGCTGCTGTCTGTGGTGCCGCTCATCGCATTCAGTTTTTCGGTTTTGAAAGGGTTTGGCGTCCACAACGAGCTCGAACCGCTGCTTTTCAAATTGCTTGAGCCACTCGGTGAGCAGGGCGCACAAATTACTCAGCAAGTGATCGACCTCGTCGATAACGTCAAAGGCGGTGTCCTGGGTGGCGTCTCTCTCGCGTTCTTTATCTACACCGCTTTGTCGATGGTGCAAAAGGTCGAAGAGAGCTTCAACTACGTCTGGTACGTGGCCAAGCGGCGAAATTTTGCGCGGCGATTTACTGAATACATGATCGTCATGCTGATCGGGCCGGTTGTCATCGTTGTCGCCCTGGGGCTGATCGCATCCCTGCGCAGTAATACGATCGTGCAGTTCTTCGTCACATCAGAATTGCTCGGCCCGGTCTTTTTGGCAACCAGCAAGTTAACACCCTACCTGCTTGTTACCGGCGTCTTCACGTTCGTTTACATGTACATGCCAAACACACGCGTACGCTTTCGTTCCGCGCTCGTTGGCGGTGTCGCCGGCGGCACATTTTGGGCCACTATGAGCGTCATTTTCGCAACCTTTGTCGTTTACTCGACCCGCACTCAGTTGATCTATTCAGGTTTTGCGGTCGCCATCACCACGCTGATCTGGTTGTACCTGAATTGGCTGATCCTGCTCATTGGGGCACAACTCGCGTTCTACCATCAGAACCCCGCGTTCCTGCGCATTGGTCGGCGCGAACCGCGGCTATCGAACACTATGCGCGAGCGTCTTGCGCTTAATACCATGTTGCTTGTTGGTCGTGCCTTCCGCCAGGGAGATACGACGATTTCGGTGCACGAATTGGCCAAAGCACTAAGCATCCCGTCGATCACGCTGACGCCGATCATTGCCGGGCTTGAGGGCGCCGGCTTGCTAACGTCGACGGAGCAGGAGGATCTCCTCCCTGGTCGCGAAACGTCGCGCATATTGCTGAATGATGTGATTGCCGTCGTTCGCGACAGGGGCGAAACCGGGTCTTATCGAGACCCCGAATGGGCTGATGAAATTACCTTACTGGGCGAACAGGTGGACGCAGCCGTGTCATCGACAGTCGGCGAACAGACGCTGGCGGACTTGCTGGATAAAGACGAACAGTAGGCCTACGCGCCGGCGATGGTCATTTCTTCAACGAGCAACGAGCCACAGCGGATGCCGCCTCGCGTGTCCTGGTCTGTACCAATAGCAGCGATACGCCCGTAGAGATCGCGTAGATTTCCCGCGATAGTCACCTCATGAACCGGGAAAAGGATTTCGCCGTTCTCTACCCACTGTCCCACTGCGCCGCGCGAGTAGTCGCCGGTTACCGCATTGACGCCCTGACCGATGAGTTCTTCGACGATTAGACCGGTGCCCATCTGTTTGATGAGCGCCTCGAGGTCACCAGCATTTCCAGGGACATTAAGATTCTGTGCACCGCCGGCGTTTGCCGTTGTCTGCAGCCCCAACCGGCGTGCAGAGTAGCTGCTCAGTACGTAGCCCTGTAACTCCCCACCAGCAACAATGTCGCGATCGTAGGTCGCTACGCCTTCGGCATCGTAGGGCGTGCTCGACGGTGCTTTGGGAATGTGCGGGCGCTCTTCGATGCTGACAAAATCGGGAAATATCTTCTCACCGACAGCATCGAGGAGAAAGGATGCGCGCCGATACTGGGCGCCACCCATGATGGCACCAATCGAATGGCCGATAAAACCACGCGCCAAATCCGGAATGAACAAAACCGGCGCTCGCGTGGTTTTGATTTTCCGCGCACCGAGCCGGCTGATTGCACGCCTGGCCGCCGTCTCGCCAATCAACTCTGTGCTTTCAAGCTCCGCCGGATCGCGAGCGGTGCTGTAATAGTAGTCACGCTGCATTTCGCCATCGGCAGAGCTGAGAACAACGCAACTGATGCTGTGACTGGTTTTCGAAAAGCTGCCAGTGAAGCCATGCGAATTGCCATAGGCACGTGTGCCGCGGTTACTCGACACAGAAGCGCCTTCGGAATTCGTAATGCGCGAGTCAAACTTCAGTGCCTGCGCTTCGCATTCGATCGCCATCGCAATGGCTTCGGATGCATCAATGCTCCAGGGGTAGTCCAGATCCAGGTCTTTCGCATCAGTGCACATCAGGTCAGCATCTGCCAGCCCCGAGGCCGGATCGCTGGCAGTAACGGTCGCGAACGTGCACGCCTTGGTCACCGCCTCGCGTATGGCTCCCGCGCTGATATCGGTGGTGCTTGCACTCCCCTTTCTGGAGTCCTTGAAAACCGTTATGCCAATGCCACGATCGTTGGTGTATTCGAGATTCTCAACATCGCCAAGACGTGCCGTAGCCGACAGCCCTGAGTCAATGCTTACTCCAACTTCCGCCTGATCGGCGCCTTGTTTGCTGGCCTCATCAAGTGCCATGTGCACAAGGGCTTCAAGTTCCTTACGTTCCATGAGGTAAGCTTAGCCGGTGACCGATTCAAAGCCCAGCAAAAGCGCGAGAAAACGAGAGCACCTCGCACTACAGAAACTCGGCGAGCAACTTATCGCCCTGACTGAATCCGAGCTTGCCTCGCTCTCAATCGATGAACGCCTGCAACGAGCGGTGCAGGCTGCGCGTTCCATCAAATCACATGGCGCACTGCGCAGGCAGAAACAACTTATCGGCAAGCTAATGAAAAGCGTGGATGCCGAACCCATTCGGCTCGGGCTCAGGCTGCTGAAATCCGATGAAGTCGAAAACAAAAAGCTGTTTGCGGCGGCCGAACGCTGGCGTGACCAGTTATTCAAAGACAGTGCGTCTGCTTTCAAGGCATTTAGCGAAGCGACCGGCAGTTCGGACGAGCAGCTGCGAAAATTGCTGGACGATCTCAATGTTGTGCTGGACGAAAGAAAAGAAAAGTCGATTCGACGGCAAATATTCCGCCGTATTCACGAGATTCTGGTTAAAATCGCAAAATGAGCATCACAGTCAGCATCATCATGGGTTCCCGGTCAGACTGGGAAACAATGCGGCACGCCAGCGAGACACTAAACGCGCTTGGCGTGCATCACGAAGTGCGTGTCATTTCGGCACACCGCACGCCAGATCTTCTGTTCGAATATGCTGAAGCCGCTGTTGATCGCGGCCTCAAAGTCATCATTGCCGGAGCCGGCGGTGCGGCGCACCTTCCTGGCATGGCCGCGGCGAAAACGCGCGTGCCTGTGTTGGGCGTTCCGGTGCAGTCCAAAGCTCTCAACGGAATGGATTCCCTGCTCTCAATTGCGCAAATGCCGGCCGGCGTACCCGTCGGCAGCATGGCAATCGGCCGTGCTGGTGCCGTGAATGCGGCATTGCTCGCTGCCGCCATTCTTGCCAACGATGACAGTACTGTCGCCGCCGCACTGGATCAGTATCGCAAGAACCAAACGGACAAGGTTCTCGCCGACCAAGATCCCAGCAAGTAACGAATGCGTATAGGCATTATCGGCGCAGGCCAGCTTGGCCAAATGCTCGGATTTGCCGCGCGCAAACTCGGCCATAGCTGCTGCTTCCTCGACCCCTCGGACGACCCACCTGCCCGAGTTGTTGGACCGGTCATTCAAGCCAATTTCGACGATCGAGTCGCCCTGGCTGTGCTCGCAGGCAAGAGTGACGTCGTTACATACGAATTCGAGAACGTCCCGGTAGAGGCGCTATTGGATATCGCCGACCTCGTGCCGATTTATCCCCCGACCGGGGCACTGCGACATGCGCAAGACCGGCTGGCAGAAAAAGAATTGTTCGAAAGCCTCGCAATTCCACTGGCGCAATACAGAGCGATCAACTCAATAAAAGATCTCGAAGCCGCAGTCGCTTCGATAGGTCTTCCACTGGTGCTCAAGACGCGACGCATGGGCTACGACGGCAAGGGGCAATTCGTAATAAGCGATGCTGAGCAGATCAACGAGGCCTGGGCATCACTCGGCGGCCGCGACCTCGTCGCAGAACAATGGATCCCATTCGATTACGAGGTTTCGGCCATAGGCGTGCGTAACTTCGATGGTGAAAGTGCCACCTACTGCCTGACAAGAAATGAGCATGCGGGAGGTATCCTGCAGACATCGCGTGCCCCTGTTGAGAACCGCGGCCTCACAGAGCAAGCACAGCAATACATCGTCAGGTTGCTCGAGCATCTGGACTACGTCGGCGTACTTGCTCTCGAATTGTTTGTCATTGGAGATGCACTTCTTGCAAATGAATTCGCACCTCGCGTGCACAACTCGGGGCACTGGACGATAGAAGGCTCGGAGACCAGCCAGTTCGCGAATCACCTGCTGGCGATCACGAATCAGCCCCCAGGGCCCACAAAACACCGAGGCTACGCCGGTATGATAAACCTGATCGGCCAGATTCCAGACGCCGCCCGGCAGCTTGCTCATGGCCACTTGCATGATTATGGAAAGGCACCGCGTCCGGGTCGAAAACTCGGCCACATCACCGTCGTAACGCCTTTGGAGACCGATAGAGACCGCCTGCTCGCCGAAATTCAGGATTCTGTGACGCGTTCCACCACCTCAACAGGAACTGAGACGTAGCCCGTAGCACGAAAAACCGGGTAAACTGGGTTAAAACCGCGGCCTGACAGGCGGTTACCTAAGAAAGTGATATGTCATACCTCGAGCATTTCAAACTTAATGAGCAGCCATTTCGGCTGACGCCTGATCCGGACTTCCTGTACTGGAGCAAGCAACATGCTCGCGCCAAAGCTTATATGGAATCGACGATCTGGTTAGCAGACGGGTTCGTTATTATCACGGGTGACATTGGCTCAGGCAAAACAACGCTGCTGCAATCGTTTCTGGCCGAACTCGATGACGACGTGGTCTACGCCGTCGTTTCCCAGACACAACTAACACCAACGCAATTCCTGCAATCGGTGCTCACAGAATTCGGTTTCAAGCCCTTCAACAAGCACAAAGTTGAGTTGCTGGATATGCTCAACATGTTCCTTATCGAGCAATATTCGAACGGCAAGAAGGTCGTGCTTATTGTGGACGAGGCGCAGAACCTGACAAAAAAGGTTCTGGAGGAAATTCGCTTGTTGTCAGGTATCGAAACCCATAAGGAAAAGGTTCTGCGGATCATTCTCGCCGGAC
>CAYTNO010000098.1:0-6934 GCA_964439125.1 uncultured Woeseiaceae bacterium
GCACAGGGTCAGTTCGTGACATTGGGTGGCTCTACCGTCGACAAGGTCATTAATTCAAACGACTCTGTCCATTCACAAATCGATTTTGAAGACTCAACGCTTGTACCCGACAAAGCATTTAGTCTCGGTGTGGGCAGTGGCGTCTCGGCATACCATTTTCTCGCAACCTCGTCAGCTGAGTCTCGCAGGGCTGGAGCGGGAACTACCACGGATCGCGATTCGTTAGCGGTTCATACACAGGCTTTTTATGTTGTCGGCCCGGAATCGTCGGCACTTTAACCACTTTTGAGTGACTACCCAGGGAATGAAGGTGAATCTCATGAAAATCAAGACTCTATTTGCAATCGCACTGCTCAGCATTTCGTTTGCAGCCGCTGGACAAGTTGTATCGCAGGCCTACGAAGTTGCTATAGGTAACTTTCGCGCCCCGGTATCACAAAACGGTGTCGCAGTATTTAAGGAATGTGACGATTGCGAGAGCAGGCTCGTGCGAGTCACTCCGGCCACCCGCTATATCATTGATGGTAAGAGCGTGCAGTTCGATGATTTTCGAAAAACCATTGGGCCAGCGGGAAGTCGCCGGCGCGGTGACGTGATCGTCCTGCACCATCTCGAATCGGACACGATCGAATCGATCACCGTTTCCCTTTAGACAATTGAATTCAACGATTGAGGCCAAGATCATGAAGATCTCAACACGCAAAATCACATGGATGAGTGTCGGCTGTGCTGTTGCAATGCTGACAGGAATGCCGGCAATTGCAGACGATACTGAACTGCTTCTGCTGAATCCGGATCCTTCGCAAAACCCGAAACCGAACGTCATGTTCATTCTGGATACGTCCGGCTCGATGACTACGACGCAGGCAACGACGAAGCCCTATGACACTGCTAATCCTTACCCTGGGCCGTGCGATTCGGACACAATGTACTGGACCGACGTGGACGTTACGCCCGTGTGCGATGTAGATAATGTCCAGTATTTCGCCAAGTCGGTTTACCACTGCGATTACTCGATGCAGCAGATCTCGGGTATCGGTAGCTATACCGACACCATGGTCATGTTCCGGCCAGACTTGGTGGCTACAATAGACACTGACAAGAACCAGTGGGACCACCTTGAGAAGGACTTCCATGATTTTCGGGTCGAGTGCCAGGCCGATAGCGGCGACCACGGCGATGGTACGACCGACTATGTCTACGCGCTCCGAGGTACCGATCTTTCAACACCATTTACCAATGTCGAAAGCAATGAGCTTTCATGGGGCAGCAACCCGGCCAACAGATCCTATACAGTGTTCGACGGCAACTACCTGAACTGGAAGACAAACCCGATCCCGGACACGCTGTCTCGCTCAGTCATCATGAAAGCGGTGACAAAGCAGGTGTTGAGTTCGGTCAAGAATCTCAATGTCGGTCTGATGCGCTTCAATCCAACTGGCCCGAGCGACGTGGCAGGGGCAGCCGGAGACCGCGGCGTGGGTGGATCTGTAATCCTCGATCTGACCGATCTTGATTCGAACCGTCAGGACGTCCTCGATGCCGTCGAGGCCCTGCCCGCCACTGGTTGGACACCATTGTCGGAAACAATGTATGAAAGCGCCTTGTATTGGCGTGGACTACCCGCCAAGTATGGCGCTATTGCCTGGAATGTGACAGACGACGACGCCCTGATTTCCTCGGCTCCAATGCGCTACGAGATACCTGAGTGGGACGTTTGCGCAAAGAACTACAATGTAATGCTGACTGACGGTGCGCCTACAGAAGACATCGAAACACCGGGACTCCTCGGCAATCTGCCTAATTTTGCAGGTGCTTTGGGCTATGCCGGCTGCGACGGAACTGCCGGCGATGGTTATTGCCTGGATGATGTCGCTGAGTATTTGTCAGTCGAGGATGTCGATCCTGTTACCGATGGTGATCAGCTTGTCACAACACATACGATCGGCTTTGCGGACGATTTCGGACTTGCTACAACACAGCTATTGACGGAAACCGCAACGGATTCAGGCGGCAACTACTATACGGCAGATGACGTCGAAACACTGACCAGGACCCTGCTATCGATTATCGCCAACATCAATGATCGTGCGCTATCGTTCTCGGCACCTGCAGTATCGGTGAATACGTTTAACCGCACGCAAAACCTCAACGACTTGTACATTACAACGTTCGGCGCCAAAGGCAGAGCGCATTGGCCAGGCAACCTCAAAAAGTATCGTGTTGCTACTACAATTACTGTCGACGTGGACGGTAACAATATTTTTGATAGCAGCATTGTCGATGTTAACGGTGCGGATGCGGTTGACCCTGGTACGGGTTTCTTCTCAACGGGAGCGAAAAGCTATTGGACCGTTGGCCTTGTGGACGGCAACGACGTCAAAAAGGGCGGTGCTGCCCAGCAGTTACCGGACCCGCTGGTGCGCGATCTGTACACCAATAACAGTGGCAGCGACCTTACAGCCGGGACGAACGCCGTAAAACCGGCTAACGCCGCTGCCTTTGTGCCGGCCGATTTCGGCCTGACAGGAGCCACGGGTGAGCCCACGATGGACGAAGTCATTCGTTGGGCGCGTGGTGAAGACTTGCTCGATGAAGATGGCAATTCGACAACGCTGGTTCGCAAAACAATGGGTGATCCGCTGCACGCGCAGCCGGCGGCCGTTGTTTACGGTGGCGCCGCAGACAACCCTGAAGTTGTGATTTTTACAGCGACAAATGATGGTTACCTGCACGCGATTGACGGCGCCTCGGGCGAAGAGCTTTGGTCGTTTATTCCAAAGGAACTCTTGTCCAACCTGACGCGTTTGTATTTCGACCCGCGGTCTAAGTACAAACAGTACGGTCTCGACGGCAATGTCGTACCCGTAGTCAAAGATGTTGATCGTGATGGTCTTATTGAAGCAGTGGACGGCGACTTCGTACAGTTGATTTTCGGCATGCGTCGCGGTGGCAACTCGTTCTATTCACTTGATGTCACCAACAAGAACTCACCAGAGCTGCTGTGGACTTCAAACCTGGCCGAATTCGGCGAAAGCTGGTCAACGCCGGTTGTTTCCCGTATGGACATTGCGTCGGTCAGTCAAAATATTGACAAAGCCGTCGTCGTCATTGGCGGTGGTTACGACACGGTGCACGATTCATCGGCTCATCCTACAACCCCGGATGCAGCGGGTGCCGGGCTATTCATCCTGGATCTCAAAACCGGTGTGGAACTATGGCGCGCCAGCTCGGACGCAGCCGCAGACTTAACTCTCGATACGCTGGGTCGCGAAATGGATCGTGCCGTGCCCAACGATATTCGCGTCATTGACCTGAGCGGCGATGGCTTGGCCGATCGCATGTACGCCACCGATCTTGGCGGACAAATATGGCGATTCGATGTCTTCAACGGCCAGGCCCCCGGACTTCTCGTCACTGGCGGTGTTATCGCGCAACTTGGCGGTGAAGGGCTGGCCACGCCTTTGGATGCCGATACACGACGATTCTACAATTCACCTGACGTCTCTTTGATTACGGACAATCGTCAACAGCGTCGCTATATTTCGATCAGTGTTGGCTCCGGCTACCGTGCGCACCCGTTCGACCTGAGTGCGTCCGATCGCTTTTACTCGGTTCGGGATGGCGACGTATTCAAGCAGCTCACACAGCCCGAATACATCAGCTATCCGATTGTCAAGGATGCCGACCTGGTAGAGGTCAGCGGTCAAACACAAACGGTAATCACAGCGAGTGATCGTGGTTGGAAATTTACGCTGCCCTACAACGAGAAAATCCTGGCCGACTCTTTGACGTTTGACGACCAGATCTTCTTCGTCGCTTTCACGCCCGATTCGATTGCGGGCCAAATCTGTTCCGCCGGCAAGGGAACAAACTTCCTGTACCGCGTGAGTGCCGTTAATGGCGATCCGATTGTGCCCAATATCGACACATTGAATCCGCTGCTATCGGACGATGAACGCCGCACGACGTTGCAGCAGGGTGGTATCGCACCGTCACCGGCAATCCTGTTCCCAAGCCCGGATCCGGATTGCGTAGGTGATGAATGCAAGATTCCGCCATTGGGTTGTGTTGGTGTCGAATGTTTCGACCCTGGATTTGACAACAATCCGGTTCGCACACTATGGACGCAGGACGGAATCGAGTAAGCAGATCCGATTGGAGACATGAAGATGAAGATTGGAAAATTATTGGCGATCGCGATTCTGGCTCTGAGCCAGACCGCAGTCGCGACCGACCTGGAAATCGTAACGCAAATTAGTGCGAAGGAAATGTCGCCATCAAACATGATCTTGCCCGCATCAGTCAACGGAATGATGTCGTACAAGCCATGTGCCGACGAGTGCGACATGGACTATAAGCGGGCGCGTCTGACGGTGGAGACGACATTCTCCATAGCAGGTAAGACGGTCAAGTTTGAAGACTTCGCGGCAGAATTTGCGATAGTAAGGAATATCAAGAGTAGCTACGCGTTGCTTAGCGTAGATACGAAAACAAGAACGGTTACGAGCATTGATATTGCGAGGTAGATAATTTTGTTGTGACTGATTGAGCGATAGGTCACGGAATGACTTTGAAAAGAGGTAAGGACACATGAATATGTGCCGTAAGCACTCCGCTTGGGCAATAGCGGGATTGCTAATCACGATCATAGCCGGTTCGCCAGTTTGGGCCGATGACGTCGAGTTGTTGATATCGACGCCAGAGTCCAGTATTGCGGCGAAGCCAAA
Source organism: uncultured Woeseiaceae bacterium (assembly GCA_964439125.1). Classification (GTDB taxonomy): domain Bacteria; phylum Pseudomonadota; class Gammaproteobacteria; order Steroidobacterales; family Woeseiaceae; genus UBA1847. The sequence goes on from CAYTNO010000098.1 coordinate 4,731, forward strand.
CATCCTGTTTATCATCGACTCGTCAGGCAGTATGACGACGGTCGAGAGTAGCCAGGAACCCTTCGATAGCTCGAAGCCCTATTCGGGTCCGTGTAACTCCAATATGTATTATTGGACGACTAACTCGACGATTCCGACTTGTGGTAGCCGTTACCGATTCTACAAGACTGCATTCCATTGCGCGCAAGGCGTCCTTCAGGCGAGCGCTTCTGGCGCGTACACCGATACGATGGCGATGTATCGGAAAACCAAGGGAAAATGGAAATGGCAGAAACTGAACAACAGAAAAACCAGCAGCCCTGTGGAGTGCCGGGCCGACTCAGGTATACACGGTGACAACTCGAATCCGACCAACGATTCCTACGCGCGATCCGGCAACAACAATGACATGTATACGTCGAACGAAAACCGTGAGGTATCCTGGGGCGACAGCCCAACTCACCAGATCGTCACGGTCTACGACAGCAATTTTCTTAACTGGTATCACAACCCACCCGGCTCAAGCATGCGCCGCACGGACATCGTCAAGTCTGTAACGAAAAATGTCCTGGGCTCGATTAGTGATGTCAATGTCGGCTTCATGCGTTTTCACTACGACGCAGGCGGTCCGGTTATTCACGGCATTAAGGACCTGGACGACAATAGGGCCCAGGCCAACAACGTTGTTGACAATATTCCTGCCAGTGGCTGGACACCGCTGTCCGAGACGTTGTACGAAGCAGCACGTTACTGGAATGGTCTGTCCGGAGTCTACGGCGGCACTACCTCTACCGATCCGGATGCGCTGGTCTCCAGTAACCCTATGGTCTACAAACAGCCGGCAGAATATGCCTGCTCGAAAAACTTCGTTGTGCTATTGACCGACGGCGAACCAACCAAGGATAGAGGTGCGTACTCCAAGACCGGTGGCCTGCCTGATTTCTCCAGCGTCATGGGCCGTAGTGGCTGCAATGGCGGCGACACGAATGGCGCGTGCCTCGATGATATCTCGGAGTACCTCTCCAAAGTTGATATCAATCGGAACATACCCGGCCAGCAATCGGTAACAACCTATACGATCGGGTTCACCGTTGATTTGCCGATTCTCAAGAGAACAGCCGAGCTGTCCGGTGGCGAGTATTACCTCGCATCTGACGTGAAGTCGTTGACGGCTGCATTAACCGATATCGTAACGAACATCTTTGATCGTGACATATCTTTCACGGCGCCTTCAGTCGCAGTAAACGCGTTCAACAGGACGCAGAATCTGAACGACCTGTACGTTTCCGTGTTCCGCGCCGCGGACGAAGTTCACTGGCCGGGCAACGTAAAAAAATACACGCTTAAGGAAGGTGAGATTCGCGACAAGCATGATATCGATGCAGTGGATCCAAGTACGGGCTACTTTGCCGATGGTGCGACGAACTTCTGGTCCGAGGAAACCAGGCCTGATGGCGCTGACGTCACGAAAGGTGGCGTTGCGAATGTCCTTCCCAGCCCGGATACACGCAATGTTTACACCAATAACGGTGCTGCTGCCTTGACGGCGCAGAGCAACGCTGTATCGACAGCCAATGAAACCGCATTTAGCCTGGAAGACTTTGGCATGTCGGGCGCTGAAGGCGAGCCCTCTATCAGTGACCTGATCGACTGGGCGCGAGGTGTCGACGTCCAGGACGAAGATAACAACGAGGACACGATGGTTCGTTACTCGATGGGCGACACATTGCACTCACAGCCCGCTGCTGTCGTTTACGGCGACAACGCTGGAACGAGTAAGACGCTGTTGTTCAGCGCAACCAACGATGGTTATTTGCACGCGATCGATGCGGATTCTGGCGAGGAAAAATGGGCGTTTATTCCACACGAGCTGCTGTCCAACCTCACAGATCTCTACTTCAACGAGAATGTCGACTACAAGAACTATGGTTTAGATGGCGACGTCGTACCTATTGTTGCCGACACGAATCGTGACGGTGTCATTGAGGTAGGCACAGACTTTGTGTACATCGTTTTCGGCATGCGTCGTGGTGGTGACAAGTACTACATGCTGGAGGTTACTAATCCCGACAAGCCTGTCCTCAAGTGGGTCAAGACATTCCCGGAATTCGGGCAGAGCTGGTCCTCTCCGGTTGTCGCGAAAGTGAAAATTAACAGTGCGAGCGTAAGCAGCCCGCAAAATGCAGTGATTGTATTGGGTGCTGGCTATGACACATCCCATGACT
>CAYTNO010000099.1:0-6892 GCA_964439125.1 uncultured Woeseiaceae bacterium
GAGCCATACTTCTTGACGACGAAGCACGCCCGGACGTGCCAATCGAGATCGACGGAAAAATAAAAGAGCCGATACTTCGCCTCACGCAACTGTGGCGTGCATACGGTGCCACATCGCAAAGTGGTCGATACCCCCTCAGCTTCGTCAATGTCATATTCGGGGAGGGCCCTTTGCAGTCGCCTTCGGTATTTAATTTCTTCAGTCCATTCTTCGCGCCGCCGGGTGAGATTCGAAACAACAGCCTTGTTGCCCCGGAGCTCGAAATCTCGACGGAGTATCTGAATACGTACGTGACGAACTTTATGTTCTACCAGGCATTCGTCGCCAACTCGCTGAACACCGACCTCGAAGCTGATGATGTCTACATCAATTTCGAGGCAGACCTGGCGGTGGCAGGCGACGTTGACTTGCTGATAGATACGGTAGCGGGCAAGCTGCTGGCCGGCGAAATTTCAGACACCTTGCGTAATGAAATCGCGGGCATGCTCGCCATCATTCCGGCGACGGATCCGGCGGTGCGAGTAGCAGAGACCATCTACTTTATTACGACATCACCGGAATACGCCTACCAGCGCTAAGCGCTAGTCGGCTGCATCCCGGGAGAACAACTATGAAATATTTGAATCGACGCGATTTCCTGATTAACAGCGGTGCAGCGGCAGCGCTCGCAACGACACCGGGTCTGAGTTATTCGCAGGTCGTCGGCGGTGGCGCACCATTCGATGATTATCGTGCTCTGGTCTGCGTGTTCATGTTTGGCGGCAACGACTCGTTCAATATGCTCGTGCCACGCAGTGACGCCGAATACAACGTCTATGCCAACGCGCGCCAGAACCTGGCCGTCCCGCAAGGCGATCTGTTGCCGATCAATCCACTGACATCGGACGGGGCGCAGTACGGGCTGCATCCGGCGATGACTGGTGTGCAATCGCTGTTTGAGTCGGGTGCCGCCTCGTTCGTAGCAAATGTTGGCCCTCTGGTTGAACCGACCACGAAGGATCAGTACCTCAATAAGTCGGTGATCGTGCCAACACAATTGTTCTCGCACAATGATCAGCAGTCTCAATGGCATTCGCTCAAGGGCGCAAGCACCAGCAAGACCGGCTGGGCCGGACGTATGGCCGATTTGATACGCAGCAACGTTGCGACCCAACAAATGGCAACAAACGCCTCGCTATCCGGTACAAGCCTGTTCCAGTCAGGAGACGAGACAGTCGCGTATGTCATGGGGGCAAATGGCCCGATTCAGTTTGAAGGCTTCTCGACCAATCCGACCGATCCGCTCTACGAACAGCGGCAAACATTCGGGCGAATCGTGGACGCGCAATACGGTTCGATCTACGAACGTGGTTTTGCTGAGATTCAACGTCGTGCCATCGATTCGGCGGACGCAGTATCGGCAGCCATCGCAAGTGCGCGCGACTCAGGTGCGATCACAACCGTGTTCCCAGCGGGCGGATTGGGCAATCAACTGCAGGCCGTCGCCAGATTGATCGCATCTCGTGACCAGTTGGGCATGCAACGACAGGTTTTCTTCATAGGCACAGGCGGTTACGATACCCACGACGATCAGATCAACGCACAGCCTGGTTTGCTGCAAGGTGTGAGTGATGCAATCGCGGCGTTTCACGCAGCCACGGTCGAACTTGGTATCGCCAACGGTGTTACGACATTTACACAATCCGATTTTGGCCGAACGCTAACTTCGAATGGTGATGGCACTGACCATGCCTGGGGTGGCAATCAAATGGTCGTCGGCGGCGCGGTCAGTGGTCAGGACATCTACGGTACCTACCCGCTGTTGCAGATCGGCGGGTCGGACGATACCGACAACGCAGGTCGCATGATTCCATCAACGTCATCCGATCAGTTCGCGGCGACGCTCGCAAAGTGGTTTGGCATACCAGACGTTGACCTGGATATTGTCGCGCCTAACCTGGATAACTTTGCGCAACGCGATCTGGGCTTCTTCGTCTGATATCCTCCCCCACCAACCAGGGGGACTCTCAATGATATTACGACCCGCACTATTGCTGGTTACGGCGCTGTTTGTCGTAGCTTGCGGCAATGATCAGCCGACCAATTCGCAGCTAGCAGCTGACGACCCGGCGGAGGCCCTGAATAAACTATTTGACGAGCACTTCGAGCGCTCACTTGAGCTCTCGCCGATCAGTGCGACGTCAATCGGTGACGATCGCTACGATGATCAGTACGCGAACTCCATCGGCTCCGAGCATCGAGAGGCATCGCGTGCGCTCGACGAGCAGTTCCTGCAGCGGATTCTGAATATCGACAGGGACGGACTCTCGCAACAGGACAAGCTGAGTTACGATATTTTCAAGCTCAAACGCGAAACGTCCCTGGCCGGTGAGCAATTTGCGTGGTACCTCGCACCGATGAACCAGTTTCGCTCGGCCACGAGTTCTTTCGTAAATCTCGGTAGTGGAACCGGTATACATCCCTTCAAGACGGTGAAGAATTACGATGACTTCCTGAGCCGCATCGATGGCTTCGTTGTGTACGTTGATCAAGCGATCGACAACATGCAGGAAGGTATTCGCCAGGGTGTGACGCAACCGAAAGTCCTAATGGCCAAGTATGTTCCGCAACTTGAATCGCAGCTTGTCGATTCAGTTGAGGAAAGTGGTTTCTACTCGCCCGTTCTCAATATGCCGGACGATTTTAGTGAGGCGGATAAAGAGCGCCTGAGCGGCGCTTACAAAGAGGCAATAGCGAAAAAAATACTGCCAGCGTTCGAACGCCTGAATAATTTCATGGGCGATGAATACCTGAGTGCAGCGCGGGAGTCGGTTGGCCTGTTTGATTTGCCTGACGGCGAAGCGTGGTATGCGCACAATGTTCGCGCAATCACGACCACCGACTACACACCTGAGGAGATTCACCAGATCGGCCTTGGTGAGGTAGAGCGTATCCATGGTGAGATGCGCGGCGTTATGGAGGCAGTCGGTTTTGAGGGCAGTCTCAATGAGTTTTTCGAGTATGTGTACTCTGACCCGCAGTTTTTCTTCGACGAGCCTGAGGAGTTGATCCAGGCGTACCGTGACATGTCTGCGCACATCGAGGGCCTTGCCCCCAGGCTCTTCAAGCTGTTTCCGAAAACGTCTTTTGAAGTGCGCAGGGTAGAACCCTTCCGCGAAGCGTCATCCAGTAAAGGTTCGTATCAGAGCGGTTCGCCAGATGGCTCTCGCCCCGGCATCTTTTACGCAAACGCCTACAACGTCGGCATCCGGCCAAAATGGGATATGACCTCGTTGTTCCTGCATGAGGCGATTCCGGGCCATCATTTCCAGATATCACTGGCGCGTGAATCTGAGGATCTGCCCAGGTTTCGCCGGTTCGGTGGATCGACTGCCTACACCGAAGGCTGGGGCCTTTACTCAGAGTACCTCGGCCGGGAAATGGGTCTCTACGAAGACCCGATGGATCTATTCGGCTCGCTCAACGCCGAATTATGGCGGTCGATTCGTCTTGTTGTTGATACCGGTATTCATGCGCAGGGCTGGACGCGACAGCAGGTTCTCGACTTCATGTACGCAAATTCCGCGGTCTCGGAAACGCGGGCCGTTTCGGAAGCCGAGCGTTTCATGGCCATTCCGGGTCAGGCGCTGGCGTATAAAATCGGGCAACTCAAGATACTCGAGATTCGAAGGAGTGCCGAGGCAAGGCTCGGCGACGCGTTCGACATTCGCGAATTTCACGCCCAACTGCTCAAAGATGGTTCGATGCCACTTTCCATGCTTGAAGCCAAAATGAATCGCTGGGTTGAGAGCTTGATGTAGCCGCGGCTTTAGCCGCGACCCGGTGGCAGGCATACTAGACCCATGAAGCTCGATCGACTTACTCGCATCGTCGTTGCGTTACTGATCCTGCTGGTCTTTATTGTCGCGATCGGCGCGACGCTGTTTCTTACCGAGTCAGCTCTGAACGTCTGGGACAGGCTGTTAGAGGGCCCCAGGGCGCTGCGCTATGGCTATCTGGCCGTCATGGTGGCATTGGTCCTTACCGCAGTCTGGCTGATCTGGAGGCTGGTCGTGCGGCGTGAAATTCGGCCAGCAAGTAAGAAGATAGCAGCGGGCAAGCTGACACGGGAAGACATCAGGCAACGAATCTCGGAAGCCGAGGCTTCGGGCGTTGACGTTAGCGCCGCTCAAGCCGAACTCCAGCAACTTGCGTCGCGCCAGGCGAGCGGTGCCGTGCATTTGTGTTTTTTCGGAGAGATCAGCACGGGCAAGAGTTCACTGATCAAAGCTCTGGTGCCCGATGCAAATGTGTCAGTCGACGTCGTGGGTGGTTCGACAGCCGATATTCGTCACTACCGCTGGCGCAACGATACGGGTGACGAAATCCTGCTAACGGATGTGCCTGGTACCGCCGGCCACGACAAGGGTTTTGACGAAATAGCCACGCAAGAAGCGCGACGCTCGCATGTCGTGTTGTTCGTTTGCGATGGTGACCTGACTCGCGCCGAGAAGCAGGCCGTCGAGTCGCTCGTCGAGCTTGGCAAACCGCTGGTTCTGGTCATGAACAAATCGGATCGTTTCGATGCGGATGAGCAGGCTGCTCTGATGCAGCGCTTGCTCGAGCATCTTGACGATATGGGCAGTGCTATCGAACGCGATCGGCTCGTCGCCGTATCGGCCGGCGGCGAAGTCGATGTTGTGGAACGAGGCGCAGACGGTTCGGAAGCAATCGTTCGTCGCCAGCGACCAGCGGACATCGGCGTCCTTGTCGTAGCTATCAACCGGGTACTCGATGACAGCAGCGGCTCGATGGATAAAAAGCGCGACCGCGCTGTTTTCCACCTTGCCGCAGACAAACTGGCTGACGCCGAAGCGCAGTATCGAGTGCAGCGCTCGGAGCAAATTATTCGTAGTGCCACTCGCAAAGCCGTATTCGGTGCGCTGGCTGCAGTCAGCCCGGGAACGGATGTGCTGATCCAGGGCTACGTAGGTACGACGATGACGCAGGAGCTTTGCAAGCTTTATGGTGCGGCGCCACGAGATCTCGACATCGAAGAGTTTCTCAATCTTAGTCAGAGTCGTGTCGGCCGTGCGCTACCACTGTCATTAGCGGTCGCTGGCAACGGCCTCAAAGCGTTTCCAGGCGTTGGCACCGTCGCCGGTGGTCTCGTACATGCCGTCGCATATGGTTTGATATTCGACGCGCTTGGTCGGAGCCTGGTTCTGACGCTATCGCGGCATGGGGAACTCGTTCCCGACATCGCGTCAAAAGAATTCGAGGAAGGCATCAGTGAACATATTGAAGCGGGCGTTCGACGCGTTGCCGAAATGGCGCTGGACGAAAAGCCCGACAACCGGTGAAGCTGAGCCAGACGGTGGCTCAGAGCACCTGACACTCGCGCGCGAAAGCCTGCGCGAGCTGATTGCTGATGCGCGACTGCCTGCAGGTGTGCGTGAGTCGCTGGCTAGTGATTACGACGCTGTTCAAGCCATGCTCGACAAGCTTGACCACGGCCATCTTCATCTCGCCGTGTTCGGCCGCGTTAGCACCGGCAAGTCGTCCCTTCTGAACGCGCTGATTGGCGAAGAGGCGTTTACAGTTAGCCCATTGCATGGCGAAACTCGTCGGTCATCGATGCAACCGTGGAACGAGGTGAAGGCCGGCGGCGTATTTCTGATTGATACTCCGGGGCTGGACGAAGCGGGCGGAGAAGATCGCGAACTGCTCGCCAAGGAAGTGGCCGGACGCGCTGATCTCGTCATTTTCGTGCTCGATGGCGACATTACCGAAACGGAGTTGACTGCTCTGCGCACGCTCGTGGCCCAGGGGCGGCCCGTAGTAGTCGCGTTGAACAAAAAAGACCTGTTCACGACAAATGAACTGGATGCGCTGCGGCGCTCGATATGTGAAAAGACCGCCGGCGTTGTCGATAGCACTCACGTTATCGCGGTTGCAGCACAGCCACGACCGCAGATGGTTGCTGAAATCGATGAGGGCGGCAGTGAACACCTCAGCGAGCGTGAGCGCCAGCCTGATGTTGAAGCGCTTCGTCTGCGACTGTGGGAGATACTCGATGCCGAGGGGAAGACACTCGCGGCCCTCAACGCAAGCTTGTTTGCATCGGATCTGAGCGACCAGGTTGGTCGCCGCATTATCGCAGCGCGCCGCGAACTCGGCGACCGGCTCGTGCGAACCTATTGTGTTGGCAAGGGCATCGCTGTCGCTTTCAATCCGGTTCCGGTCGCGGACTTGTTCGCTGCGGCTTTCATCGATGTAGGCATGGTCGTGCACTTATCGCGCGTCTACGACTTGCCACTAAGCCAGAAAGAGGCGGGATCCCTGGTACGAGTAATCATCGCAGAGGCAGCGGCGTTGATGGGGACAGTCTGGGCACTGCATTTCGTGTCGAGCGCTCTCAAGGTTGGGACGGCAGGCTTGTCGACCATTGTCACTGCGGGCGCGCAAGGTGCCATCGCTTACTACAGCACCTACGTCGTTGGCCAGGTTGCGGCGAAATACCTGGGTGAGGGCAAATCGTGGGGCGAAGGTGGTCCCAAGCACGTGGTCAGACAAATTCTCGACAGCCTCGATCGCGACACGGTGCTGCGCGATGCCAAGCGAGAGATCCAGGCGCGCCTTGGGTTGGGCTGACGTTTTGGATCGGCTCGCACGCTTGCATCGAATCTGGGACACGATCTGTGACATCCCGAAAGGCCGCGTTGCGAACTACGGGCAGATCGCGGAAATAGCCGGCATCCCACGCGGTGCTCGACAGGTTGGCTACGCGCTTCGGCAGCTTCCAGACGGCCATGATGTGCCCTGGCACCGCGTCATTACGTCGTCGGGAAAAATAGCCTTCGACAAAGATAGCCGCCCGTATCAAGAGCAATGCAAACGGCTTATGATGGAA
>CAYTNO010000100.1:0-6820 GCA_964439125.1 uncultured Woeseiaceae bacterium
CACTGTACCTTCACCGGATATCTATCGTGGGGTGCACCGCGGCGAAGATGCGGGTGCGCAGTACTCGGCTTACGTGCACGCAGCGGTCGAGCTCCTCAGAAGTCGTGGTATCAAGCCTGCCGCGTTGGTAATCGACACGATTGTTTCCAGCGGAGGTGTGGTGTCGCCTCCGCACGGCTACCTGAGCAGTGTGGCGAAGATCATTCGCGGCGCCGGCGGCCTGTTTGTTGCCGATGAGGTCCAACCAGGATTTGGCCGCACAGGGTCACATTTCTGGGGGTTTGAGAAGGACGGAGTCATTCCGGATATTGTCAGCTTGGGAAAACCGATGGGTAACGGCCACCCGATTGCAGCGGTGGTGTCACGACGCAATCTCGTCGGAGCTTTCGCCGAGCGTAGCGGCTACTTCAATACCTTCGGCGGCAATCCGGTCTCTTGCGCCGCTGCACTCGCCGTACTGGATGTTATTGAAAACGAGGGCTTGCAGGAAAATGCCCTGAATGTCGGGCAGCACATTGTTGATCGTCTTTGGAGCCTCGCGGAAAAACACGAATGCATCGGTGATATTCGTGGCACGGGGTTGTTTCTCGCGCTGGATCTGGTTGCTGATCGCGCAGACCGCACGCCGGCTACTGCCCTGGCTGCCGGGGTGGTCAACGATTTGCGCAACCACGGCGTGCTGAGTGGGTCGATCGGGCCGCACGCCAACATACTGAAGCTGAGGCCGCCCCTGGTTCTGTCAAGCGAAGACGCCGACTACATGATCGATATCCTCGACGACTGCCTCTCTCGAGTCAGCCTGGCGAGATAAGCAGAGATCCTGGCCCTGCATCAGGCGGCGCTGTGCATCGTGAGCTCCACTGGCGATTGGAACCAGTCCGGCTTGATAATCAGCAAGTCACAGGGCAAGTGCTCAAGCGTTCGTTCCGCAGTTGCACCGATGAACAGTCGCTTCCAGCGGTTGCGCGCGACAGCCCCCATTACGACAACGTCGGCCTTAAGGTTTTCCGCGATTAGCGGCAGCTCTTCGTGAGTCAAGCCCGCAACGAGGTGCGCGTGGTCGTCGGCAACACCGTGGAAGGACGTGATCTCATTGAATCGCTTCTGATGGTCTTCGTGCATTTGTTGTTCGATTTCGTCAAACGGCAACGAAACGGGGATATAGGCATTGGCCGTCGCGGTTGCTACCGCAATGCGTGGATCGTAGGAGTGGAATGCGTGAACTTCACCTCCGACTGTTTCGCCAAGAAGTTTGCTGATCTGAATTATCTCGTCGTCGAGCGCCGCTGGCTTGTCATGTTGATTCATCGGATCGATAGCTGCGACAAAAATCGGCGCATCGGGGAGCTCTTGTGGCTTGACCAGCCAAAGCGGAATCGGGCAAGTGCGAATGAGATTCCAGTCGGTGTTGGTCAGGAGCGCCCGCGTTACCGCCGAATGGTGGTGCGTATCCTTGAAGACAATGTCTGCGTTGCTACTGATAGCGTGACGTACGATGCCCTCAAACAGCGGGTGATCCCAAACCGCGGTTGTCGTAACGACGACACCCGCTTTGCGAATGGGCTCGGCCAGCGCTTCGAGGTGTTGCTCCTGGTTGGCAATGACCTCGCTGCGTGCTTTCTCCAGAGATGGCGAGTCGAAAAGGCGGTCTCCGCTAAGGTATTCATTGTAGTAACACACCAGCAATTCGAGTTCCGCACCTGCGCGATCGGCAAGCCAGGCTGCATGCCGCAATGCTGGCTGATCTTTTGCTGTCGGATCTATGATCGACAGAATCTTGGTAATCGTGCGCATAACTGCCTCTGTTGTTCCAAATACACCTACCACTCACAAGAGAGAGTATTTCTGTTGCACCGACCTTTCCATAAGGCGTGATGCCTAGGGGATAGTGGCTTTTACGTACGGGAGCGTAAGGGGATGTACTAATTACCGAAGCGCTGTGCGGGCGGGTAGATTGGTAGAAGGAATTTAGAAGGAACTTCGCTATGCCGGGGTATGAGGGCTTGCGCCTGCAGCTGCAACAAAAAAAGGACGAACTGGGCCTGCGCCTCGATCGCATTACTCAGAATTTGCGTCGCGGCCTGAATGCGGACTCCAAAGAACAGGCTAAAGAGCTCGAGGACAGCGAAGTTGTTGATGCCTTAGGTAACGAGGCCCGCGGAGAACTAGGCAAGGTTGCTGCGGCGCTAAGCCGCATGGACTCGGGCGAGTTCGGCATTTGCGTGGAATGCGGCGAAAAAATCGAGCCTGGCCGACTTGAGGCGTATCCCTATGCCGACGAATGCATTGAATGTGCTGAGTTTGACGAGCGCAAACGCAGAAGGCAGTAGCGTCAGGCCGTCATATGCATTTTGACAAGGTCAGCTAGCGACCTGGCCTGCATTTTCTCCATGACGCGCGCGCGGTGAATTTCGACGGTGCGCTGACTAACACCCAGATCATAAGCAATGACCTTGTTCGGCTTGCCGGTGACAACGAGGTCGAATACTTCGCGCTCGCGATTTGTGAGGCGTGCAAGTCGCTCGGCAACTTCGGCGTGCGCCTGTTGTTCCTCACGTCGTTCCTGGTCGGTTTTTAGTGCCTCGTGAACCCGGTCAAGCAGGTCCTGGTCACGGAACGGCTTTTGAATGAAATCGACAGCACCTTTCTGCATGGCGTCGACGGCCATTGGCACATCGCCGTGCCCGGTGATAAATATGATTGGCAAGCTGCTGCCGCGCCGAATCAGTTCTTCCTGCAGCTCGAGACCACCGAGACCCGGCATACGAATATCGAGTACGAGGCATCCTGGGCGCTGTTCCGCCGCGCTCTCGAGGAACTCATCACCCGAGGCATAGATCTCATGCTCAATGTTGACCGAGTCCATCAGCGCCTGCATCGCAAAGCGAATTGCGGGGTCGTCGTCGACGATGAAAACTGTAGCTTGCTTGTCGTGATTCTGCGTCATAATACCGAGAGTCAATGAATTCTGGTGCTGATTGGATCAGAATTGATCGAGTTTTGCGAGTCTAAGGGGTAATGGCACCGAACGAATTGCCCCACTAACGCATCTGGCATTAATCTGGACCGCTGTTCTTGCTGCCGTTGTCATGGCAAAAAAGACACGGATGACGCCGGTTTTGTGTTTCCTCTTCACGGTCTGCGCCCGCGTGGCAGCGCGAGTCCTAGTCGAGACGCTTCGAGAATCTCAATGCTGCTGCCGTCATTGCGACGACCGCAAATGTGCCCAGATAGATCAGCTCGAATGGTAAATCGCCCAACGATGCCTCGCGCAGCATGATGCCGCGCGTCAGACGGATAAAGTGCGTAATCGGAAGGGCTTCGCCTATGTACTGCGCGACGACGGGCATGCCGTCGAATGGAAATACGAATCCGGACAGGAGAATTGACGGCATCAACAGAAAAAACGTCAATTGCATGGCCTGGAATTGAGTCTTAACCGCCGTCGACATGAACAGCCCCAGCCCAAGATTGGCTGCGATGAACAGGCTCGCAGCGATATAGAGGTCGACGATGCTGCCTCGAACCGGCACATCGAAAAGAATATTGCCCGCGACCAGGATCAGTGCGAGCTGTACCAGCCCGATCAAAATGTAGGGCAGCACTTTGCCGACCATGAGTTCAGCAGATGTTACGGGTGTGTTGATCAGCAGCTCGAGGTTGCCGCGCTCCCGCTCGCGCACAATGGCGACCGCTGTGAACATCATCATCGTCATGGTCAGAATGACGCCGATGAGCCCAGGAACGACGTTTACCGGCGTACGACGCTCCGGATTGTAGTATGGACGGACTTCGATCAAGCCCTGTTTTTTGACTTCGTGGGTGGTGTCAAAAGCGATTGGCATGTTACGCAAGCCGTTGGCGACGCCAACCGTAGTTGGATCGCTGCCGTCGACGAGCAAGTGCACTGCTGCACGGGTATTGTCGGCCACTCGTCGATCAAAGTCGGGATAAATAGCGACGCCAATGGATATTTCACCTGTACGCAACAGTTCCTCAAGTTCTGCAGCCGTGTTGACGCGATATTGAATATTCGCAACCTGCGTTTCATTTAGTTGTGAGATGAACTCGCGAGATAAGTGCGTATTCGCTTCATCAGCAACAGCAGTTTTGAGGTTACGAACATCCATATTAATCGCGTAGCCGAATAGCAAGATCTGCATTAAGGGAATGCCGAAGATCATTGCAAACGTCAGTCTGTCGCGACTCAATTGGCGCACTTCCTTGCGCGTGATGGCCATGAGGCGGGAGAGAGACTTCATGCCGCCTGCTCCCCGGGCTTCAGGGTCACCGCAACGAATACATCTTCGAGTGTGGCATGGGCGATCTGTGTGGTAGCAGTCACGCTTCGATTCTTCAGTGCCCGCTCTACAAGGCCCAACGCATCGCCGACAGACTCTGGAATAAGAACACGAAGCCGAATGCCGAGTTGTGTGACACTCGCAACAAAGGGAAGATCATGAATCACCGTCTGGGCGCGGTAAGGGTCATCGGCCAGGACTTCAACGACGGTCATTCCGGTGCTGGCTTGCAGATCTTCGGGTGAGCCGTCGGCGACTTTTACGCCGTGATCGAGAATTGCGAGTCTGTGGCAGCGCTCGGCTTCGTCCATGTAGTGCGTCGATACGAGGATCGTGGTTCCGCGCTCGGCCAGGCGAAACAGGTTGGCCCAGAAATCGCGCCGACTTTGCGGATCCACGGCACTTGTAGGTTCATCGAGCAACAGCAATTCGGGTTTATGCAGTACCGCGCAGGCAAGAGCGAGGCGTTGCTTCTGACCGCCACTCAAGGTTCCCGCAAATTGCGCTCGTTGATTGATGAGGTCGTACTTTTCGAGCAGTTCGTCGATTCTGGATGCAATTTCGGATTTTGGAAACGAGTAAATCTCGGCAATGAATTTGAGGTTTTCGGTGACCTTCAAGTCGCCGAATAAGGAGAATTTCTGTGTCATGTAGCCGATCTTCGGTTTGAGCTCGCTCGATCGTTTCGGTACTTCGATGCCCAATACGTTGGCGCTGCCTTCGGTCGGTGTCAGCAAGCCGCAAAGCATACGAATGGTTGTCGATTTTCCTGATCCATTGGGACCTAGAAAGCCGTAAATCGATGCCTTAGGCACGTCGAGGTCGAGATGGTCGACGGCGCGAAGCGCTCCGAAGTGCTTGCTCAGCCCGCGTGCACGAATGGCGAGTTCGTCGTTCACTCGGACTTACTCAGCATGAGGTCGACCTCGACCGGCACACCATCCGGCAAACGTTCGCGCTCATCGACTATGTCGACCTTGGCGAGGTAAGTCAGATGACCACGGTCTCTCTCCGTCAGAGCGTAGTAAGGAGTAAATACCGCCTCCGAAGCGACCCAGCGCACGCGCCCATCAATCGCGTCGTCGAGTCCGTCGACGTAGATCATCGCTGGCATACCCGCTTTGACTTGCACGCGCAGATGCTCAGGCACATATATGCGTGCATGAGGCTGCCGCCCCGGCAGCATAATGAGCACGGCCTGTCCCGGAACCGGCCTCTCACCAAGTTCAAACAGACGGCTGTCGACGATACCGTCGACGGGCGCTTTGATGTCATGGCGAGACAGATCCACCGCAAGCAAGTCACGACGAGCTGCGGCCTGTTTAAGCAATTGCTCTGCCTGGGCGAGCTCCTCGATGGTCGTTCCGCTCAAGAGTTCCTGTAACTGAGCTCGCCGTAATTTGGAATTCGCCTCTGCCGCGTCAAGCGCAGCTTTGGCACGGTCGAGCAATTCCGGCGAGGCGAGTTGTTTCGCGAAGATCTCCTGCACGCGCGTGTAATCGGTGCGACGAAATGTCAATTCGTCTGTGGCGCCTTCCACGTTCGCCCGCGCCGCGGAAATTTGCTCACTTCTCGGTCCTCGCACGAGTTCGTCAAGTCGTGCTTGCGCTTGCCCGAGCGCAGCATCGGACTCCGCAAGACGCGCCTTTGCACGAGCAGTGTCCTGGCGCATCAACACCTGGTCGACCATCACCGTTTCGCCTTCGGACACGAGTATCTCGACCACGGGTTCTGAATTTTCGGCGGTCAGTTCAATGCGGTCGGAGGCGAGTTCTCCAACGACTCGGTCGTCGTTCGACGATGAGTCACAAGCGCTGATCATTAGCACGCATGCCATGGCTGCCCACTGACTATAAAGCTTCATGCTACGTCTCCTTTCATGTGTGCGATGAGCAAGTCGAGTTGTGTCTCAATTAACTTGTCAGTATCGGGGCATTGCTTTTCAAACAGCGATCGGAAGACAACCGAGAACAACACCGGCATCGCGAATAGATGCGGCAGGTCATTTACGACCGAGCGGCGAAATTCTCCCTGTTGCACGCCGCGCTCGAGAAGTTCGGAGATTGCGCCCAGACCCCGAGATACGACGTTGTCCCAATAAAACTGCAGCAGGTCAGGGTGCTTTGGGCCTTCGGCGATCATCAGGCGGATGAGAATGGATATCGGTGACCCCGGCAGGGTCTTCACGAATTCAAAGAAAGGGCCGCGCAGGAATTCTTCAGCAGACATCTCCGAGCTGTCGACGATGGCTGTCAGGGCATCGATCCTCGGCACAACGAAACTGCGAATAACCGCCTTGAACAGATCCTCTTTGGTCTTGAAGTACAGGTAGAGCAGCCCCTTGCTGACACCCGCACGTTTGGCGACGTCATCAACACGTGTTGCGGCGTAGCCCTTTTCAGCGAATGCGCTGAGCGCGGCCTCGGTTATTTCCTGAGGCCTCTCTTGCTTGCGGCGACGAAAACGAGGTTCTGGCATGAGCGTGCTCAATTACTGACTAGTGGGTCAGTAATCATAGC